>JBMLQZ010000226.1:0-1424 GCA_049241285.1 Chitinophagaceae bacterium
TTTTTCAAGCACAAATTGATGTAAATACTCGTTTACAAGATTATCAAGCACAAGAGTTGGTTTTACAACAAGCAAAAGTAGCGTTGGCTGCTGCAATAAATATTGTACCCACCACTGCTATTCAAGTTTCAGATACTATTATAGTAGATAAAAAAATAAAACTTGATTCTGTTTTGGTGTTTGTACAACAAAACCCAGCTATTTTGGCAGCTAAACAACAAGTAATAATTAGTGAGTTGTTAGAAAAAGAAACAGCTACGTTAAAACAGCCATCTGTAAGAGCAAATGTTGGTACCAATTATAATAGAAATCAGAGTACAGGAGGGCAGCTTCTATTAAATCAATCTTATGGACCATTTGTTTCTGTAGGTGTTGCATTGCCTTTATACAATGGTGGTGTAGTTAAACGTCAACAAAAAACGGCTTCGTTTACCACAAAAAATGCCGGTCTTCAAAAAGACCAGTTGATGCAAGATTTTACTGCAAATATTGTAAGAACATACGATGCTTATTTAAACACTATACAACAAATTGAAACACAGAGCAGTACTTTTCAAATTTCGCAGAAACTAGTAGAACTTATGCTGCAAAAGTTTCAGATGGCACAAGCCACCATTGTAGATGTAAGAGAAGCACAAAGAAGTTTTGAAGAGGCAGGATATAGATTGGTAAACTTAAACTATGCAGCTAAACTAGCTGAAATTGAATTGAAAAGATTGGCTAATAAACTACAGTTTTAAAAAATGTTTTCTAATTCTTGCAAATGCTTTATTTCATATGTTGCTTTAATATGTGGAGTTGCATTAATATGGTTTACAAATACAGTATCTAAGCCTGCATTTTTTCCACCAACAATATCTGCTTCTAAGTTATCGCCAATCATAATACTTTCTTTTGATGATGCTTTAGCTTTTTGCATGGCGTAATCAAAAATTTCTTTTTGAGGTTTTATGCTATTGCTTGCTTCAGAGGTAATTACCTCTTTAAAATAGGGTTTTAGATTACTGTTGGTTAATTTATGATGTTGTACTTTTTCAAAACCATTTGTAATTAAGTGTAGTTGATAATTTTTGGATTTTAAATAATCTAAAATCTCGTAGGTATGTGGAAATATATTTTTTTTTGTAGGTAAAATCTCCAAAAAATCTACTGCCAATTTTTTTGATAAAGGTTCATCGGCAATTTTATATTCTAATAAAGTGAGCCACATTCTCTTCCATTTTAATTCTTCTTGTTTTACAAAACCTTTGGTATATCTATCCCATAATCTATGATTATGAATTGTATAATGATTAAAAAAGGCTTCAAAAGAATTAATGCCTCTATTGCTTAGTTGATACTCTGTAAATAAATGGTGAAGGGCTTCTTTAGAATTCATTTCAAAATCCCAAAGTGTATGGTCTAAATCAAAAAAAAGGTGTTTG
>JBMLQZ010000226.1:1434-2627 GCA_049241285.1 Chitinophagaceae bacterium
ATAGATAAATATACTGTGAAACACGAAAGTAAGAAACAAATTATGCAATGGGTAAAATGATAGTTGCAGTAGTTCCCTTAGTTTCATTGTTACTAAGTTTTAGGTTGCCACCATGAGCTTCTACAATTTCTTTACAAATTGATAGTCCAATACCAACAGATTTTTCACCATTAGTTCCAACTCTTTTTTCAAAATTAATGGTACTTTCTTCATTATTTTTTACAGTTGGTAGGCCAATGCCATTGTCAATAATCTCTATTATTAATTGATTGTTTTGTGCACTAGCATTTACAACAATTATATCATTTTGATTACTAAATTTTACGGCATTATCAAAAATATTGGTAAGTACACGTATTATTTTATCTGTATCAATAGCTAATTGAAAGTTGTTTGGCAGAGAGTTATTGAGAATGATTTGCTGTTGTTTTTGGGTTAATTTAAAAGTAATTTGTTCAATAGCTGTTTGCAGAAGATTGTTGATTGATGCATTTGTTTTTTTAAGTGCTATACTTTTTTCATTCTCCATTTTTTTTGCCAATAATTCAGTAATTAATTCTATTGATTGATTTGTTGATTTTCTTATTGCATCGAATATTTTCTTCTCTTTCTCATCATATTGTTTTCTCGATTCTAATAAATTAATAAATCCTACAATTGATCCTAAAGGATTTCGTAAATCATGTGCAACAATATGTAATATGGTATCTTTTTCATTATTGGCTACTTGAAGAGCTTCTCTCTGTTGATTTATTTGTACATTCAATTGCCTGAGTGATTGGTTGATTTCTTTTGTTTTTCTATAGTTTTTGTACAGCAATAAAATAATGAATACAGCCAATATTGCAGCGAGAGCTACAACTTTTAAAAAAATATTATTTAACTGATTATATTCTTCAAGTGTGCTTATTTTTTTGGCTTGTTCTTTTGTTTTGAATTCTTTTTGAAGATCAGTTTGGATAAATTGTAATTTACTAGCTTCTGCAGAATCTCTTTTTTGAACATACTTATTCAAATAGAATAAAGCTTTGCTAGTATTATTGGAAAGTTGATAATATTGAAACAATTGTTTTTCAAACTCAATAAATAGAGATTTATCTAGAATTTTAGTTAGGTTGGTATCTAAAATAGTTAACTCCTTCCACATCAATTGAGGTTGCTTTAATTGATAGTATACATTGATTAATTGAGAG
>JBMLQZ010000227.1:0-3218 GCA_049241285.1 Chitinophagaceae bacterium
CCTGTTCTTTGTACACTTGGTGGAATGTAAATAGGCTTATCATTATTTATAAAATTATTCTCGTTAACAAAAGCAATACATGCTAATGCTGTTAATAATATAGAGATACTTATGATTTTTTTGTTCTTCAACATTTTCAGTAAATAGATAATTAAAAATACATACAATTTTGCCTAAAAAAGTTAGAAGCTGTTTGAGTTAATTATTTGATATCTCTTATGGCATTTTATTTGGCAGCAACTTCGTTATATTTTTCGCCTTAGGCGTTTAGACTATGGCTGCAAAATCTGCCTTGTTTCGCTCAAAAAAATATTCATAATCTATTCTAAACAATTAACTCAAACAGCTTCTTAGTATTCGGTAGAATTATTTCCAAATTGTGTAAGCATTTTTTGTAAGTCTTCTATGGTATTAATTTCAGAAACATGTTTATCAATTCTCCATCTATTAATTCTTGGAAAACGTAAAGCAACGCCACTTTTATGCCGATTACTTGCTGCTATGCCTTCAAATGCAATTTCAAACACAAGTGCCGGTTTTACTGTTCTTACTGGTCCAAACTTTTCAATAGAATTGGCTTTTACAAATGCATCAACAGCGGCAAATTCTTTATCTGTAAGTCCACTATATGCTTTTGTAAAGGTTACTAATTTATCTCCGTCTTTAACTGCAAAAGTATAATCAGTATACAAGTTACTTCTTCTGCCATGTCCTTTTTGGGCATACACCATCACTGCATCAATAACCATAGGATCTGTTTTCCATTTCCACCAATCACCTACTTTTCTACCTACCTGATAAGTTGAAGCTTTTCGTTTTAACATAATGCCTTCACTACCCATATCTCTAGCAGTTGCTCTTTTTTTAACCAAATCATCCCAATTAGTACAATCAATAATTGGCGATACAATTACATTTTTATCATCAACTAACTCGATAATTTTTTCTAATTCTTCTCTTCTTTTTTGTAAAGGATTTGAACGAATATCTATTGAATTGAATTCTAGTAAATCATAAGCAATAAAACCAACAGGAGCAGCGGTTAATTGTTTTTTGGTAATATTTTTTCTACCTATTCTTGTTTGTAAAAATGAAAATGGTAACGGTTGAAAGTTTGGTGTATTTTGATTCATACAAATAATCTCTACATCTAAAACACAGCCATTCGGTAACCTTGATATCCAAGCATTAAATTCTGGAAATTTTTCTGTAATTAATTCTTCCCCTCTACTCCAAACAAACAACTCATTGTTACGCTTAATAATTTGTCCTCGTATTCCATCCCATTTCCATTCTGCTTGCCATTCTGCCATATTTCCTAGGTTTGATATAGGCTCTTCTGCTGCATAAGCCAAGTAAAAAGGGTAGGGTTTGCTGAAATCAATAATGGTATTTTGGGTAGATAGTAAATCAGTGAATTTGGTTGTTGAAGCATTCCATCTACCACTTATTTTATGTGCAATTTCTGATGGTTGCATTTGAATAGATTTTGCTAAAGCATTTACCATAGTTTTTTGCGAAACACCAATTCTAAAACCACCTGTAATTAGTTTATTGAATACAAATAATTCTTGGCTATTAAGTGTTTGCCAACAAGCTGTAATAAATGTTTTTTTCGCAATTTCATCTTGCTTTTCTAATGCAATAAATTGTTCTAAATAATATGATAATGTTTGATTTGGTATAGAATTATTGGTTGCTGTATTGTTTTTTTTAGGTAACAGTAAAGCAATAGTTTCTGCTAAGTCTCCAACAGTATGATAACATTCTTGAAATAGCCATAATGGTATTTTTGTAATTTCAGCACACCAGATTTGTAAGGTGGTGCTGCTAACAATACGCTTTGGTCTTCTTCCACTAAAAATGGCAATTACCCATATTTTATCGGCATCACATGCTGTAGTAAAATAGTTTTCTAGAGCTGCTATTTTCTCAGAATTTTTGGTAGAAGTGCCTAATGTATAAACTAGTTGAGCAAATAATTGCATAGAAAATGGTTGGTTATTCTATAAAAAAGTCAATCATTCATTTATGTAAATAATGCATAAATAAAAACTGTTAGTTCGATATACTCTTTTCTGTATTAGCATCTTCTTCTTCATGTCCATAATCAGTTTTTACTTCAGCTGCTTCAATTCCATTTTCATTTAAATATCTTGTTAATACAGTTTGAAATCCATGTGTTACAAACACTTTTTCTGCATTTGTTGCTTTAATTGCAGTGAGCAAACCATTCCAATCTGCATGATCGCTTAATACAAATCCTGCGTCTGCATTTCTTCGTCTGGAATTGCCTCTTACTTGCATCCATCCACTACAAATACCTATTTTATACGGTTGTAATTTTTTCATCCAAGGTGTAGCTTCTGCACTTGGTGGTGCAATAATTACTGCATTTTTTAAATCGCTTTTAGATGTTTCTGAAGTAATTTTTTTTACAGTTGGTAAATGAATATTGTTTTTTTCAATTGCTTCATGCATATTCCAAATAGCTCCATGTACATATATATTATCTGTAACAGCAGCTGCAGCTTGTAATACTCTTTGAGCTTTTCCTAAACTATAGGCAATAAATACAGAAGCATGTTGTTGAAGTTGATTTTGAATAATCCAATCTTGCATTTCTTTGTATATAACCATTTGTTCCTTCCATTGATAGATTGGTAGACCGAAAGTGCTTTCGGTAATAAATGTATGGCATTGAACTGGCTCAAAAGGGGTACTTAAAGTATCGTTTTCTAATTTGTAATCTCCACTAAAAACCCATATTTCGCCCTCATACGATAGTCTTATTTGAGCAGAACCAACAATATGACCAGCAGGAAAAAAAGTTACTTCTACACCATTCATATTGATGGGTTGGTTATACTCAACACTTTGATAATGATTGTTTCCTAAACGTTGTTGTAATAAAGGTTTTGTATAATGGTGACATAAATATTGTTGACTTCCCCAACGAGCATGATCGCTATGTGCATGTGTAATAATAGCTTTTTCAACGGGTTTCCAAGGATCAATATAAAAATCTCCTTTTGCACAATACAAACCCTTATCTGTGAAACTTATTAAGTGATTATTTGAAGTATAATGTTGGTTCATGAAACGTATTTGGGTTCAATTTCAACAGTATTATTTTAGTTGATTGTTTGCTGTTTTTTTGCTTCTGCATTTATCGCTACAATATTTGACTTCATCCCAGTTTTTCTCCCATTTTTTTC
>JBMLQZ010000228.1:0-4414 GCA_049241285.1 Chitinophagaceae bacterium
ATTTTAACGTTTTTTAAAATTATTAATATTTATATTATTTTTATTTATATTTTCGATTTTTTCGAATTGTTTATTCAAAGTATATGAGAATGTATTGTAAAGTAATGCCTAAAGTTTTAACCTCAATTTTATTATTGATATGTGTTTTTTTGCAAGCGAAAGCTCAATTGGTTTTTGAAGATGGATATTTTATTAATGATAAAGATGAAAAAATTAGTTGCTTAATAAAAAATACCGATTGGGCAAATAACCCTACTAAATTTCGCTACAAACTTCAAAATTCTAACGAAGAAAAGTTAGCTGTAATTGATACAGTAAAGGAGTTTGGAATTATAAATGGTGTGATGTACAAAAGATATACTGTTAGTTCAGACTTAAATTATTATGGCACAACTTATAATGATAATTCTAATGAAACCTTAAAGTACACACCTAATACCATTTTCTTAAAAGTTTTGGTACAAGGTGCTACTAATTTATTAGAATACACCTCTAGTTCTGTGGTTGTGTTTTTCATTTCTAAAAATCTACAGCAAGTTCCTGTGCAATTAGCGTATAAAAATTACATCCAAGATGGAATCTATAAAACAAATAAGCACTTTAAAAAGCAACTCAAAGAATATTTATCGTGTAACTTAATAACAGATGAAGAAATTAACGACCTAACTTATAATAAAAATAAATTTATAAAAATTGTCACTAAGTCAAATGCTTGTTCTGAAAAATTTGAATTTCAAAAACAATCAAGCAGCACAAAATTAACTATGAATGTTAAGCTAAAGTTCGGTCTTACAAATGCTTCTGCAACTTTAAAAAATGGAGCTGTGAATAGATCTACTTATAAGTTTGACAATCAAACTACTTTTAGATTAGGAGCAGAATATGAAGTTTTTTTACCTGCTAATATCAATAAATGGTCCTTATTTATTGACCCTGCCTATCATTATTTTTCAGGTAAAGAAACCGTTTCAAATACTGGATTTTTTAAGGCCAGTATAGAACATCAATCTATTGAAATGCCTATTGGAATTCGTTATCATCATTATTTAAAAAATCAAGACCGAATTTTTGTAAATTTTACAACTAGTATCAATTTTAATTTGAGTGGAAAGGTTAAAGAATATTCAGGAAGTAGTAGTTATTTTGAATCTAGAACTGGAAATCAATTAGATTTTGGAATTGGTGTTGGTTATGCACACAAATCAAGAGCAAGTTTAGAATTAAGGTTTATTCCAAGTAGAGATCTGGTAAGTAAATTAATTTCTTGGGAAATTGATTATAAACCTATTTCACTTATTGCAGGATTTACATTATTTTAAACGTATAGTTAAGTATTTACGCAGTATAATTTTTTGATAGAAATAATAGTTTTGAAAGATTACACCCAACTTCACTACATCATTTAAACCTTTTGTTGGTTCTGCTCTAAGGTATTTTACAATGGTTTCTTTCATAAAGGTTGGGTAATCAGCACAAACTACTGTTGGTAAAGCATCTTTCTTTATTGATAATAAGAATAGTCTTTATTAAACTCAAAAATGTCAAAAGTTTTTTGCCATAAAAACCATTGTTTAATGATTGAATACTTTCGCCATTTTTGGGTAAGTAAGCAGCTACATAAACCAATTTATCTATTTTATTAGGAACATTTTCTGCTACTTGAGAAATAATAGCTCCAGCCATTGAATGGCCTAATAATATTACTTTGCTTGGAGCATTGTTTACTGCTTTAGTTACTGTTTGTACATAGTCATTTAATTCAACGTTGGCTCCAAATGTGTTGTCAGCACCATGAGCAGGAAGGTTTACTACTATTATATTAACATTTTTGGCCAAATCGTTGCGTACAAAACCCCAAGCACTTTCATCGGCAAAAACTCCATGAACCAATACATATGTTGGATATTTTTTTCATAAATCATTTTATTGTTTACTATACAAAAGTGAATACTATCAATACTTTTATGATGAGATTAACTGAAGGGTATGTTACATACATTTTGGTAAGTATAAAAAAATGATAGCTTAGTCACATGCCAGATTTTAAATACAAGGGTAAAATTTATTACAATCCTATTCAATTAGTAATAGAGCAAATTGGTGGAACTTAGGAAGCACCAATACTTTGGCGTTTACGAGAACAAACAATGCGATATGGTGAATTGAGAAAAGATATTTTGCATATTTCAGATAAAATGCTCACCACACAGTTAAGAGAATTAGAGCAAGATGGGTATATACAACGAAAGGTTTATGCTGAAGTGCCGCCAAAAACTGAATACAGTTTAACTGAGCAAGGAAAAGAAATTATTGATATTATTCAATCTATCAGGAATTACGGGTTAAAATTAATTGAACGGCAAGGGTTAAAATAAAGTTTCATTTAGTATGATAAGCTTGCTCTTAGCTACAAAAAAAAGTTGCTTTTATAAGTGATTTTACGGCTATTCATTTTCTCGATTAAACTGCTAATTATAAATCTGTTTTTATACGTGTATTAGTTGCTCGTAAGTATATATTTTATATATTTATTTCAATATTCATACTTATATATACTTTAACCATTACGTTTTTATAAATAATTAGCATGTTAAAAGCAGAAATCCACACATCGGCCGAATTTAAAAGTCAGGCCACTAAAGCAATTATGGCAATTGTATTTTTTATCATCACTTATATCTTGATATTGATGCTAGCATTTGGTTTAACAGCTCTATGTGTGTATGCAGGTCTTTGGTTAATTTTTATTAAGCCCATGTTTTTAACCTTAATGTTAGGTGCAGGTTTGGCTAGTGTAGGTATTTTAATACTTGTTTTTTTATTAAAGTTTATTGTTAAAAAACATAAGGTAGATAGAACACATTTAATTGAAATAACAAGAACAGAACAACCTCAACTATTTCAAATGATTGATGAGATTGTTTTAGAAGTTGGTACTACAAAACCAAAGAAGGTGTATATATCTTCAGAAGTAAATGCATGTGTGTTTTACGACTCAAGTTTTTGGAGTATGTTTTTGCCGGTAAAAAAGAATTTACAAATAGGTTTAGGATTGGTAAATACGATAACTAAAGAAGAATTGAAAGCAATTTTATCTCATGAATTTGGTCATTTTTCGCAAAGAAGCATGAAAGTAGGAAGTTATGTATACAATGTAAATCAGGTGATTTTTAATTTGCTTTTCGATAACGAATCATATGAATTAATCATTCAAAAATGGTCAAGTTTAAGTGGGTACTTTTCTGTGTTTGTAATGATGGCAATAAAAATTGTAGAGGGTATTCAGTGGATATTTAGAAAAATGTATGAAGTGGTAAATAAACGATACATGGCTCTTTCTAGAGAAATGGAATTTCATGCAGATGAAATAGCTGCAAGCATTACAGGATTTGAACCGTTAAAAAATTCCTTGTTAAGAATGTCGTTAGCAGATAGATCTTTTGAAAATGTTTTAAGCTATTATAACAATAAGATAGTTGACAATATTAAAACCGAAAATATTTATCCTAATCAAGCTAGTGTAGTAAAAAGTTTGGCAAATGCAAACAACTTACCATTTGTAAATTTTTTACCAAAAATTACTTTAGAGGAACAAAAGAAATTCGATAAATCTAAACTAGTAATTAAAGATCAATGGGCATCTCATCCTACCATTGAAGAACGAATAGATCGGTTACAAAAAACTGGATTTAGTAATGCCAATGAAAAAGATGTACTTGCTAATCAGGTTTTTACAAACATAGATGAACTGCAAAAAGAAGTTACAGCAAAATTGTTTGAACAAGTGCAATATGAAGGTGCAATTTCTTTTATAGGTAATGATGCTTTTACAAATGAATACGATGCTGAATTACTAAAGAATTCTTTTTCAAAATTGTATAATGGATATTATGACAATAAAAATCCTACTAGTTTTAATTTAAACGAACAAGCAATTCATGTAGCACAATATAATTTTGATGATTTGTTTTCTGATGAAAAAATAGATTGGGTGTACAAATCCATAGCTATTAAAAACGATATTGAAACGTTAGAAAACATTGCTAATAAATCAATAGAAATTGAAACCTTTGATTATGATGGAAAAAGGTTTACCAACAAGCAGGCATCAGAACTTGTAAAAGACCTAACTATTGAATTAGATGCTATAAATGAGTTGATACTGCAAAACGATATTCGTATTTACCAATACTTTTTGCAACTAGAAAATAGTAAGGGAAATAGCCAACAATTGCAACCACTTTATCGCTCATTCTTTGAGTATGATAATGCCTATTTACCTAAATGCGATTTGTATCATGAGTTAATGAATAATTTACAATTTATAAGTGTAACTACACCTTATGAACAAATCACCAGAAACTTTATTACAATTCTTCCTCAAGAAAATAAAGTAAAAAAAGAGTTACAGTTA
>JBMLQZ010000229.1:0-3979 GCA_049241285.1 Chitinophagaceae bacterium
AGACGCTTTAGATGCTGCTTTACAAGCAAAATTGGCTTCTTAATTTTCTAATTAAAGTTTTAAAAAAAAAACCTCTCAATTTTCTGAAAATGGGAGGTTTTTTTATGTAGTTCAATTGAAGTTTTAATCGTAATTATTCTTCTTCTTCACCCGTATTTTTCAGTGCCATTAATAAACTATAAGCACCCTTAGTGGCAATTTTTTTTCCTTTTAATTCATTTCCATTTACAATTTCTGTCATTGCTTGATAGGTTGTACCAGTAATTACTTTTTGCATTGTAAAATTAGATTTTCCTTCTTCAACAAAAACATAATCATTGTTTTCGAAACTTACAATTGCATTTTCAGGTAACACTAATGCTTGTTTATTTTTTACTGAAATGTTTGCATTCATGTAAGTGCCAGGTATCAAAGTTTGATCGTATTTTTCAAAATGGCAATGCACTTCGGTAAAGCGTTCTTCATTCAAATTTTTTCCAATTAAAATTACTTCACAATCGTATTTTTTTTGCGGTTTATTATTGGTATAAGCAACCAACGATTGCCCTATAAATAATTGATGAATATCTTTCTCAAAAACTTGTAATGCAAGATGAATATCTGTAGGGTTAATCAATTCAAACAATACATCAGTTGGCGATACATATTTGCCAATATTTACATTCACCTTAGAAACATAGCCATTAATAGTTGAAAAAATAGGAATACTTCTTGAAATATTATTCTCGGTTAATTTTTCAGGAACAATGCCTACAAGTTTTAATTTTTCAGATAAAGCTTTGCAAAAAATACGCTGAGTTTTTACGTCAATTTCTGCTTGTTGCAAAACTTTGTCGCTACTTGCTTTTGTTTCATTTAATTGTTTTTGTCTTTGAAATTCTGTTTCTAAAAAGGCAATTTTTGCTTTAGCCGTTAGGTAATCTTGTTGTAGTTGAATGTATTGTTGATCTTCCATTACAGCTAAAACTTCACCTTTAGCAACGTGTAAACCAGGGAGTAATTTGCTACTTTTTAAATAACCACCTAACGGAACACTAATTGAAACAATATTTTGTGGAGGAACATCAATTTTGCCATTTAATTTTAAGGTAGTAATAACTTGTTGTTGTTTGATTGTATCAGTAATAATTCCTGCATTTTTCATTTGTTCGGCAGTTAAACTCACAGAGTTTTCAGTGGTATTTTCTGTAGCTTTTGCATCAGGTGTTTTAGATTCATTTTTACATGCCATTAGCATTGTAAAAACTGATACGATATAAATTGAAAAGATATATTTCATGAAAAAAAAATTGATTGTGTTTTGTACAATGTTGCGTTATTGCTTATCGAAATAATGGAGTTGAACTATGGCTTTATTTTTCTTATAAATGGTATTAATATATTCAGATCTAATACTAATTACTTGATGAATTAATTGTACCCATTCTAAATAATTAATTACGCCATTGTATAATTGTAATTGTGCTGTAGCAAAAATGGTATCGGCATTCGGTAGCAAATCTTTTAAGTATACTGCCAATGCTTTTTCTTGCTGCTGTACTTGTAAAGCCGCAGTTTGTTGAGCGGTTACCAATTGTTGTAATTGTACATGATAATTGTTGTTAGCTATTTGTTCTGCAATTTTTGCTGCTTTTACTTTTACCTTTTGCGATTTGTTAAATACAGGTATTGAAGTACCTACTTGTACCGATTGAAAACGGTAGCTTCCTGCATAAGATTTATCATCTGCACCAATACCTCGTATACTTGTATTATTAATGCCCACTGTAAAGGTTGGTAATAGTTGAGCACTTGCATTTTGTGTATTAGCAATTGCTATTGCTTGTTCTTGTTTTGTTTGTAAAATAACTGGGTGATTTTGTAAAGCAACAGAATCAATGATAGAAGTAGTTATAGAAAGGTTTTGATCTGAAACTATTGGTAAGTATGCATTTTTGGTATGTAACAATTGTTGTAAACGAAGCTGCATTATTGCTACATCATCTTGTAACTGAGCTATTTGAATGGCAACTTGTTGTAACTGGTTTTGAGCAAAAACTTTTTCTAAATTATTGCTTTCTCCTTTTTGCAATCGCTCATTTGCTCTTTTTAAAAATGCTTGCAAAATGGTATCTGTTTGTAGTAATAATTGCTTTTTTTGTAAAAGATATACCAATTCAAAATACGTTTCTTCTACTTGTAACTTAATATCCATTTCTTTCACGGCAACTTGAAAACGTTTATGTTTTAATTCTTCTGTTAATATTGCTTTTTGGCTTTCATATACTTTTGGCAAACTAAAACTTTGTGAAACACCGAATTTGGTATCAGTAAAAATGCTATTCATTTGTCCTGCTTCAAACGTAATATCAGTTGGTGAAATGTTTTTATACGACTGTACCAATACTTGATGATAATTCAGTTTTTCATGTTCATTTTTTAATGCAAGATTATTTTTCTTAGCACTATCTATAGCTGCTTGTAAACTAATTGTTTTTTGAGCAGTTGAATTGATAGATAGGGAAGAAGCAATTGCTAAAAAAAGAATGGTAATAACGGTTTGCTTTTTTGGAATTGAAATGCCTTCTTCAAAAATGATATATAGTATTGGTAATACAAATAAAGTTAAAAAAGTGGCTATTAATAATCCACCAATTACTACAGTTGCTAATGGTCTTTGAACTTCAGCACCAGCACCATTGCTTAAAGCCATAGGTAAAAATCCTAGTGAGGCAACAAATGCAGTCATTAATACAGGACGCAATCGCATTTTTGTTCCAGTTAAAACAATTTCTTTTACATGGGTATACCCTTCCATTTTTAATCTATTAAATTCTGCAATTAATACAATTCCATTTAATACTGCTACACCAAACAATGCAATAAAACCAACGCCAGCACTTATGCTAAAAGGCATGCCTCTAGCAGCTAATGATAAAATGCCACCAATAGCAGAAAGTGGAATGGCAGAATAAATTAGCAGGCCATGTTTTAAAGAGTTAAATGCAAAATATAATAATACAAAAATGAGCAATAACGAAACAGGAACAGCTACCATTAACCGTTGTTTTGCAGCATGTAAATTTTCAAAAGCACCACCATAAGTTACATAATATCCTACAGGTAAATGAAGCGTTGCTTCAGTTTTTTGTTGAAGTTCTTGTACTATACTTTGTACATCTCTTCCTTTTACATTAAATCCTACTATAATTCTTCGTTTAGCATCTTCTCTTTGAATTTGATTAGGTCCTTCTTTAATACTTACTTGGGCAATTTGATGTAATGGTATTTGTGTGCCATTTTTTGTAGGAATTAATAAATTTTGAACATCTTCTAAGCTTTTCTTTTGTTCTCCTGCTAGTTTTACAACAATATCAAATCTTCTTTCTCCTTCAAATAATAATCCTGAACTTTGACCAGCAAATGCTGTATTCACTATTTTATTTACATATTCAATATCTAATTGATACTGTGCTAAAACATCTCTATTATATTCAATAATTATTTGAGGCATTCCTGTAATTGGTTCAACAAAAATGTCACTTGCACCTTTTACCGTATTGGCAATATTGCCTAGTGTATTTGCATATTTAGCAAGTGTATCTAAACTCTCACCAAAAATTTTGCAAACTACATCTTGTCTTGCACCTGTCATTAATTCGTTAAAACGCATTTGAACAGGATATTGAAAACCAACCTCTAAACCTGGTATAACAGCTAAAGCTTCTGTCATTTTTTCGCTCAGTTCATCAAAAGTTGCAGCAGATGTCCATTCTTTTTTGGGTTTTAAAATCACCATCATATCACATGCATCCATTGGCATTGGATCTGTTGGAACTTCTCCACTACCAATTTTGGTAACTACTTTTTGCACTTCTGGAAATTGCTTTTTTAAAATTGATGCTGCTTTGGTTGTGTTTTCAATAGTTGTATTTAAACTACTACCAGATAAAACCCTTGTTTCAACTGAAAAAAAGCATTAATCTAAATCTGTAATAAA
>JBMLQZ010000230.1:0-1073 GCA_049241285.1 Chitinophagaceae bacterium
AATGGAAGCATTGATTTGGCACTTTAAAATTATTATGGGTGAAACTGCTATTCCTAAAGGGGAAGTTTACCATAGTGTAGAAGGTGGAAATGGAGAGCTTGGATTTTATTTTATTAGTGATGGTGGAAGAACACCTTATCGTTTACATTTTAGAAGACCAAGTTTTATATATTATCAAGCATATTCAGAATTAACCAAAAATGCAATGTTAAGCGATGCTATTATTACCATGAGTAGCTTAAACCTAATTGCTGGTGAATTAGATGCTTAATAAGTAATAATTTAAAAGTCAAAATTTTTTGTTTTTGACTTATAACTTTTGAATTGATAGAAATGAAATTTAACGAACAACAAATGGCTGAGTTTAATAGGTTAGTTGCACGTTATCCGGAGGGAAAACAAAAAAGTGCATTATTACCTGTTTTGCATTTAGCTCAAGATAGTTTTGGCGGTTGGTTAAGTGCAGAAACAATGGATTATGTTGCTGAACTGCTAAACATAAAACCTATTGAAGTGTACGAGGTAGCTACTTTCTACAGCATGTATAATTTAAAACCCGTTGGTAAATATTTATTTGAGGTTTGCCAAACTGGTCCTTGTATGGTTAGTGGTTGCGATGATATTATTGCATATATCGGCGAAAAGCTTAATATTAAACCAGGCGAAACAACAGCAGATGGATTATTTACCTTAAAAACGGTAGAATGTTTAGGTGCTTGTGGATATGCACCTATGATGCAATTGGGTAAGTTTTACAAAGAACATTTAACAAAAGAAAAGGTAGATGCAATTATTGCAGAATGTAGAAATAATGCAGCTATTAATAATTAATTTATGAAGCAAATTGTTGGACTTTTCGTGGGAATTTTTTCGATAGTTGTTTTAAAGGCACAAACAGCTGATGAAAAAGCCATTACACAAGACGTTCAGGCTTTAAATGCAGCAATATTTGTACAAAAAAATACTACTGTAATTGATGGGTTATTAGCAAAAGAAGTTACCTACGGACATTCAAATGGCAAAATTGAAAACAGAGCTGAAATGATTAGTGGTGTTGTACAAGATACAAAAAC
>JBMLQZ010000230.1:1083-2741 GCA_049241285.1 Chitinophagaceae bacterium
TGTATTAACAGAAGTAGGTAATATAATATTTCAACAAAATACAGCTGTAGTGAGGCATGTGATAAGTGCAACACAAACAGAAAAAGATGGAAAAGTTAGTCCATTGAAATTGCAAGTTTTACAAGTTTGGATTAAAGATAATAATCAATGGAAGTTGCAGGCTAGACAATCGGTGCGTTTGGTGAATTGATTAGTTGTTGAATAGCGATAAAGGCGTTGAAGAGTGCGACGCAACGAAAGACGAACAATGTTGTAAAAGTTGGTAACAATACAATAAAAATTAAAAAGGATAAAGCAAAATAGAAAATAGCAAATGCTAAATTATTTTGACTTGTAACTTTTGACTTATTATAATATGGGAATAAAACTATTACTCGAAAAAGCACATGTACCAGGCATTCGCAGTTACGAAGTTTATCGTAGAGAAGGCGGTTACAGAAGTGTTGAGAAAGCTTTAAAAACAATGGATCCTGCATCTATTGTAGAAGAAGTGAAGAAAAGTGGTTTGCGTGGTCGTGGAGGTGCAGGTTTTCCTGCTGGAATGAAGTGGAGTTTTATTGCAAAACCAGAAGGTGTGCCTCGTCACTTGGTTTGTAATGCCGATGAAAGTGAACCAGGTACTTTTAAAGACCGCTATTTGATGGAATTTTTACCTCACTTATTAATTGAGGGTTTAATTGTATCATCATTTGCTTTGGGTTCAAATGCTACTTACATCTATATTAGAGGAGAATATGCTTGGATTCCTGATATTTTAGAGCAAGCAATTGATGAAGCGAAAGCTGCAGGTTTTTTAGGTAAAAATATTTTAGGAACTGGTTTCGATTGTGAAATTTATGTTCAACGTGGTGCTGGTGCATATATCTGTGGTGAAGAAACTGCATTAATTGAAAGCCTTGAAGGAAAAAGAGGCAATCCTAGAATTAAACCACCGTTTCCTGCCATTCAAGGTTTATGGCAACGTCCAACGGTTGTTAACAACGTTGAAACTTTAGCGGCTGTTGTACCAATTATTAATATGGGTGGTGAAGAGTATGCTAAAATAGGTGTGGGTCGTTCAACCGGTACAAAATTAATTTCTGCATGTGGTAATATTAATAAACCTGGTGTGTATGAAATTGATATGACTATTAGTGTGGAAGAATTTATTTATAGTGATGAATATTGTGGTGGTATAAAAGACGGAAAGCGATTGAAAGCTTGTATACCTGGAGGGTCTTCTGTACCTATTTTACCAGCTAATTTATTATTAAAAACTGCCAAAGGCGAAACTCGTTACATGAACTATGAAAGTTTGAGTGATGGTGGTTTTGCAACAGGCAGTATGATGGGTAGTGGTGGATTTATTGTGTTAGATGAAGATCAATGTATTGTAAAAAATACCCTTACATTGGCAAGATTTTACCGTCATGAAAGTTGTGGACAATGTTCTCCATGTAGAGAAGGAACTGGTTGGATGGAGAAAATATTGAAAAATATTGAGTTTGGAAAAGGTAAAATGAGTGATATTGATTTGTTGTGGGATATTCAGCGTAAAATTGAAGGGAATACTATTTGTCCATTAGGTGATGCAGCAGCATGGCCTGTAGCAGCAGCAATTCGTCATTTTAGACACGAATTTGAATACCATGCCAAATATCCGGATAAGGTAAAAGACA
>JBMLQZ010000230.1:2751-3191 GCA_049241285.1 Chitinophagaceae bacterium
ATCCAGAAGAATCGCAAGTAAGAAACTTTGGATTGGCTCATTATGCAGATGAAATTCATGTACCAGTATAGTTAAAAATTCAAAATTCAAAAGTATAAATGAGTGAAAATTTTATTTTGAATGATGATGAAAAACCTTACAAACTAAGTCATAGATGTTTTTATTTTTCAAAAGATGTGATTTGGTTTATAAAAAAATGTAATTAAGATAAAGTGTTTCATTCAATGTTTGATCAATTGCTAAGAAGTGCAACATCAATTGGAGCAAATGTAGTTGGGGTAAAGCTGGTAGTTCTAAAAGAGATTGGAAAAATTATCATTCAATAGCTCTTAAATCTGCCAATGAAACTAAGATATTGGTTGTGTTTAATTGCAGAAACTATGGATGTACCAAAATTGAAAATGAAAGAACTGATTAAAGAGGCAGATGAATTATCAAAA
>JBMLQZ010000231.1:0-4430 GCA_049241285.1 Chitinophagaceae bacterium
CCTATAAAATGCTGTATTTTTCTTTGTACTAAAGCTTGAATAACTAAATGGTATAGCTCTTTATCTGGTAAGCCAGATTGTAAAATATCTGATAAAATTACGGTACTTTTTTCTCCACCAGATTGTTGTTGTAAATAATCAAGGGCTATGTTTAATGAAGAAATATCGTTACTATAACTATCATTAATAATATATGCGTTATGAATGGCTTTCTTTAACTGTAAACGCATTTCAACGGGTTGTAATCTGCTTAATTTTTTTTCTATTTGATGGAATGGAATTTTTAAACTAAGTAATGTAGCTATACAAGTTATTGCATTATCTACAGAAGCACTATCTGTAAATGGAATAGTACAAGTATAAGTTTGAGATTGATAGCGTAATGAAATGGCGGTTGATTGTAATTGCTTAATTTCATTTGTAATGAATAAGGATGCTTTTTTTTCTTGTCTACTCCAACCAACTAACTCAATTTCTTGGTTAAATAGGGTAGCTTTATTTGCTTCAATATTTAGAATTGAAATGGTATGATCTATACTATAAACTAATGTTTTTGCCTTGTTGAAAAGTTGTAGTTTCTCAATTAGTTTCTGTTCATCATTGATAAATCCTTCTTTATGTGCTTCTCCAATATTGGTTAAAATTCCCAATGTTGGTTGAATGATTTTACTAAGCAAATGCATTTCATTAACTGTAGAAATACCTGCTTCAAATATGGCTAACGAATGTTGTGGTTGTAATTGCCAAACACTTAATGGAACGCCAATTTGAGAATTATAGCTACGTGGACTTCTAACGATATTTAATTCATCTTGTAATAGCTGGTATAACCATTCTTTAACAATGGTTTTTCCATTACTGCCAGTGATACCAATAACAGGAATAGAAAATTGCTTTCTATGATATGTTGCCAATTGTTGTAAGGCTGCTAAAACATTTGGTACTTTTAAAAAAATACTGTTAGAAAAAGCAGTCTCAATATATTTTTCATCTACTACAAAAAAACGAACGCCTTGATGATACGCTTCTTCAATAAAAGCATGTCCATCTCTTCGTTGACCAGTTAAAGCAAAAAACAAAGAAGTATTTGGGAAAGAAATTTTACGACTATCTGTAAGTAAAAAATCAATAATAGCAGTACTCTCAGGAATATGCGATGATTGAATTATTTGGGCAATATGTTGAATAGAATAACTCAATGATTATGAATTAACTGAATCGTCAATTACATCTTTTGGAGTACCTTTTTTCTGCATAAAAATGGAATAAAAAATAGAACCTGCTATGCAAACAACAATCACACTTAATGAAATAAATACTTGTGTGTTCTTGTCTATCCATTCACTAATGTAGTGTTCTCCAATCATTTTAACGCCAATAAAAATGAGCACAATGGCAATGCCTTGTTGTAAATAATCGAATTTAGAAACAGCACCACGTAACAAAAAGAACAATGAGCGTAATCCTAAAACTGCAAATGTATTTGAAGTATAAATTACCAACTTATTTCTTGAAATACCCATTACTGCAGGTATAGAATCTAGTGCAAACACTAAGTCAATTGCTGCTAACAAAACAACTACAACAAACAAAGTTGTATAAACGGGTTTACCATTTTCTTTAATCTTAAACTTTCCATCGCCATCATGATTGGTTAATGGTAAATAGGTTTTCATGAATTTGTAAATTTTACTATCATGAGGATCAAATTGTTCATCTTCATTAGCAGTAAACATTTTGTATCCAGTATATAGTAAAAAAGCACCAAAAATATATAATAGCCATTCAAACTTTTCTACCAAAGTAACACCTACTGTAATGAAAAGAATTCTAAATACTATGGCCATTAAAATGCCTATTAATAGCACTCTGCCATAATGCTTTTCTTTTACCTTGAACGATGAAAATATGAGTATAAATACAAAAATATTATCAATGCTTAAACTCCATTCCATTAAGTAAGCACTAATGTATTCTAAAGCTGTTTTTTGATCTTCTTCCCACCAAACAAAAACAAAAAATGCAAGTGCTAATGTTACCCAAAAAATAGTTTGTTGAAGTGCTGTTTTAATAGTTACTGTTGTATTTTTTTTACTTAACAAGCCAAGGTCTGCTACTAAAGCTAATATTACTACTAAGCCAAATACTGAGTAAACAATTTGATCTGGGGTCATTTTCTATGAATGGTTTAAATGATGTAGAGATTTATTACCAAATATATGTTGTAATTAAATGGGTGAAGATTATTTGCTTGCATATGTTGCTTTTCTTTTCCATTGCAACAATAATCCTACAATTATGATAGATATAATTGGTAAAATGATATTCATTATTTGCCAAAAAGTACGTTGTTCTTCTACCTTCTTTTTATCTAATAAACGCAGCACAAAATCTTTATTTCTACTTTCAAACAATCCAACATTACTTACTAAATAATCAATGCTGTTTAGCAGAAATTCTCTATTGGCAAATCTGTAATTTTCAAAAGGAAGTGTTCCCATTGCTAAGGGGCCTTGTGTGGCAGAAATACTGTTGGTAACAATATCTGCATCAGAAATAACGATTTGTTTTGAAGGATGAATGCCCATTTTCGCAAATGCTTTTCCGGTTGCTTTTTGTACAGAATCGGTAACAATGGTTGTTAATCTGTTGGCAAATAATGAATTAAAACTTCCTTCTAATAAAACTGCTACTGGTAAATAAGCTTTTTGAAAAGTTGCAAAATCGTTTTCGCTTTGAACACTATTAACTGAAACAATTGCCGGTGATGCTAATGTTCTACTGTTACTATCACTGGCTAATAATATTGTTTTTTGAATACCAATAGCTTGTACCGTATCGATGCTTGATGGGAAAAGTGGTAAAACCTTATCTAAATTTTTACTAATTGGGTTATTATTACGTGCTGCTAATAATGGATAATAAGGGAAAGGAATGCGTTGCATTAATGGGCTTCCATCTGGGTTTTTACCAATCACTAATGGAATTTTTGAACAATTTAAGTCTTGTAATAAATCGTTGTTAATTCGAACTCCATACTTAAATAATAAATCATCAATATTTAAGTTTCTACTAAAGGCAGTATACGAACCTTGCGTACGCATTAAACTATCTAATTCAGCATGTAATTGATCAATACACCAAATGATTTTTCCACCCTGCATAATGTATTGATCTAGCTTTAATTTATCTTCATCAGTAAATGGAAGGGTTGGTTTTACAATTAGTAATGCATTTATTTTTTCTGCATCTGGATAAGCTTGTTTCAAATTAAAAATTCCTAAATTATACTCGTTTCGTAAGCTTTCTCCTAAGTCATTTACAGTTCTATCAATTGGTTGTCCATTGCCAATAACATAGGCTACAGTTGGTACAGATTTTCTAGTAAGTTTATCAATAGCATTAGCAAACTTATATTCTAACAATGCCTCAGCAGCATTACGTGTTGCTTCAACATCTTCTTGAGGAAGCTCATTAATAACATTGTACGTTTTAAATACTTTTCTACTGCTACGTAAATCAATAGCAATAGGTATTTTATTACCATAAGTTACTAGAGCTGAAGGAACGATTAATTGGTTGGTTTGTTTTTCGTTTCCATTATCAATTACTTCACTTCTTTCAAATACAACACCTAATTTAGAAAGACTATCTGCCAATATTGCTTTCAACGTATCGTTTTCTAATTCTTCCCAAGGTTTCTCAAAACTTACTTCTATTTTATTGTTAGATTGTGTTTTTAATTCATCTAAAAAATCTTTTGTAGCAATACTTAATTTTTTATAGTCAGCTGGTAAATCGCCTGTTAAAAACACTTGTACTTTTACTACATCATCAATATTTGTAAGTAGTTGTTTAGTGGCATTGGTA
Source organism: Chitinophagaceae bacterium (assembly GCA_049241285.1). Lineage (GTDB taxonomy): Bacteria > Bacteroidota > Bacteroidia > Chitinophagales > Chitinophagaceae > Parasediminibacterium. The sequence goes on from JBMLQZ010000231.1 coordinate 3,871, forward strand.
AGACTAAATCTTTTTTCTACTGTTAAGTCAACTCTGTAATTGATAAAATTGGAAAAATATATTAATGCAACTGTTAGTACAATTGTAATGAGTAATTGCCATTGAAAAGCCTTGTTTTTTTTCATACTTATTTTCTAAGATTGAATATCAAATGACCACGTTAACGGTTACGTATATTGAATTTGGTTAGCTGTAAAAACAACATACCAATGGTAATAAAGTATACCATATCTTTTATGTCTATTACGCCTCTACTAATACTTTTGTAATGAAAATTTATTCCTAACATTTGAATATAATAATCTGCACCTGCTTTAAAAATAGGAAGCTTACTAATGGCTTCAAATCCATACAATAATAAAAAACAAATAAATGCTCCACTAATAAATGCAACAACAGTATTGTTTGTAAAACTGCTACAACTTATTCCAATACTTGTATAAACAGCAGCCAAGCAAACCAAACCAATATAACTGCCTATAGTTGCACCAACATCAATACCACCTACAATACTTAATTGTTGTATAGATATTGCATAAACGATTGTAGGTAATAATGCT
>JBMLQZ010000232.1:0-5069 GCA_049241285.1 Chitinophagaceae bacterium
CCCGTTTCAATTATCATTTGTGCTAGAGATGAAGCAGATAATTTAGTAAAGAATTTACCGGGAATTTTAGTGCAAGATTATAAAACCACACATGAAATAATATTGGTGAATGATAACTCTACCGATGAAAGCAAATACATAGTAGATGAATTTAAAAAATCATTCAAAAACCTTAATCATATTGAATTAACACAAGAAGCCAAACTAATTTCAGGTAAAAAATTTCCTTTATCTATTGGTATAAAAAGTGCCAAATACGAAACCCTCATTTTAACCGATGCCGATTGTGTACCTGCAAGTGAACATTGGGTTCAAAAAGTGCAAGATGCTTATGATGATGGTATTGAAATAGTACTTGGTTATGGTGCATATCATAAAAAACCTTCCTTACTAAACAAATTAATTCGGTTTGAAACTTTTCACACTGCATTACAATATTTTTCTTATGCTTTAGCAGGTATGCCATATATGGGCGTTGGTAGAAATTTAAGTTATAAAAGAGAGGTTTTTATGAGAAGTAAAGGCTTTTCTTCTATTAATTTAATTCCAAGTGGCGATGACGATTTATTTATTAATAAAGTAGCCACTAAAACCAATACTGCTATTATGATTGAGCCAGAATCTCATACTTTAAGTGAAGCTAAAAAAACATGGAGAGATTGGATGCGTCAGAAATATCGTCATTATACAACCAGTAAATATTATAAACCCAAACACAAGTTTTTATTAGGTTTATATGCTCTTACACTAGGATTACTCTATCCATTTTTTATAGCTAGTACAGTACTTTTCATCTGGTGGATTCCTGTTGCAATTTTAGCTACCAAACTTTTAATTCAAGGTGTGGTTTTGTATAAAAGCATGAAAAAACTAAACGAATTTGACTTATGGCCTTTATACATTTTATTTGATATCTGGATGTTTTTTTACTACATCATTTCAGCATCTGCTCTTTGGAGTAAGCCGAAAAAAAATTGGAATTAATGGAAGTTGTTTTACAATATTTTACAGATTTTACACCCAAGCAAATTGAGCAATTAACTGCTTTAGAACAGCTATATATAGAGTGGAACGAAAAAATAAATGTAGTGTCTAGAAAAGATATCGATAGCATTTATTTACACCATGTTTTACATAGCTTAAGCATAGCTGCTTTTGTAGATTTTAAGCCAGGAATGGATATTATAGATATGGGTTGTGGTGGTGGTTTCCCAGGTGTTCCTTTGGCTATTTTTTTTCCCGAAACTAACTTTCATTTAGTAGATAGTATTGGCAAAAAGTTAAAAGTTGTAGAAGCGGTTTGTGAAGGTGCAGATATTAAAAATATAACCACTCAACATACCAGAGTTGAACAAATAAAAAATAGAAAATTTCATTTTGCTATCAGTAGAGCCGTAGCTCCACTGAAAGATTTATGGCAATGGGCTAGTCCAATTGTACGTAAAGGAAATGCAGCAGAAATACCGAATGGATTAATTTGTTTAAAGGGTGGCGATTTGCACCAAGAAATCTCTGAAAGCCTTACCAGACCTAAAATGGTACCAATAATAGATATTTTTCCAGAAGCATATTTCGAAGAAAAATATTTATTGCATGTTGCAAAATAATTACCAATTACAAGCTAGCTATTTTAGTCTATAGATGAAGTGCAAACAATAAATTTGTATCTTTCCAAAGTATGGATAAATCCCTGCTTGTAGTTGAAAATCTTTCTGTTGATTTTATCAGTAATCAACAAATTACCAATGCTTTAAGCAACATTAATTTCTCAGTAAATAGCGGTGAAATTGTTGCCATTGTAGGCGAAAGTGGTTCTGGAAAATCAGTTACATCTTTATCCATTTTACAATTATTACCAACACCACCTGCCAAATTTTCCAGTGGGTCAATCTGGTTACATACCAATCATGATTCGTTAAACTTATTGGCTTGCTCAGAAGAACAAATGAGATGCATTAGAGGGAAAAAAATTGCTATGATATTTCAAGAACCAATGAGTTCTTTAAATCCGGTAATTCGATGCGGTGATCAAATAATGGAAGCTATTATATTACACTCAAAAGTAGACACAGCAACTGCTAAACAAAAAACAATAGCGTTACTTAATCAAGTTCAACTACCAGACCCAGAACTAACCTTTCAAAAATATCCTCATCAATTAAGTGGTGGACAAAAACAAAGAGTAATGATTGCTATGGCAATGAGTTGTGAACCCAATTTATTAATATGTGATGAACCAACTACAGCATTAGATGTAACTGTACAAAAAAGCATTCTTCAGTTAATAAAAGCTTTACAAATAAAAAACAATATGGGTGTAATTTTTATTACACATGATTTAGGTGTAGTAGCAGAAATTGCAGATAAAGTGGTAGTACTTTATAAAGGAAAAATGATTGAAACCAATACTACTAATAACATATTTAAACAACCTACTCATCCATATACTAAAGCATTATTAGCATGTAGGCCCATTTTATATTCTAAGCAACAAAGATTACCTATAGTAAGTGATTTTATGAGTGATACTGAAAAACTATTTACTAAGGTAATTACAAGTAATAATGAACCATTAAAACCTACCAACAAAAGTGTTTTACTTAGCATTCAAAATTTAAAAGTGTATTATACGGCAACAAAAACATTTTTAGGGAAGCCTATTACATTTCAAAAGGCTATTGATGATGTAAGTTTTGATGTTTATGATGGAGAAACAATAGGATTAGTTGGAGAAAGTGGATGTGGCAAAAGTACTTTAGGAAGAACCATTGTTGGATTAACAAAAGCCACATCTGGAATTATTATGTATAAAGGAAAGAATATTCTAGATCAATCGAAAGATGCATGGTTATTATTGCGTAGAGAAATGCAAATCATTTTTCAAGATCCTTATGCAGCTTTAAATCCTAGAATAACCATTGGAAAAGCTATTGAAGAACCAATGGAAGTTCATAACCTAATTACCAATAAAAAGGAACGAAAAAACAAAGTAATTGAATTACTTGAAAAAGTGGGGTTGGCTAAAGAACACTATGATAGATTTCCACATGAATTTAGTGGCGGTCAAAGACAAAGAATTGTAATTGCTAGAGCATTAGCAGTAAGCCCTAAATTTATTATTTGTGATGAAAGTGTTAGTGCTTTAGATGTGAGTGTTCAAGCACAAATTTTAAACTTGTTAAACGATCTTAAACAAGAATTTAAATTTACCAATATTTTTATTTCACACGATTTGTCTGTTGTAAAATATTTATGTGATAGAATAGTGGTAATGCAAAAGGGAAAGATTGAAGAAATTGGTGTAGCAGAAGATATTTATTATCACCCTACTTCTCACTACACCAAACAATTAATACAGGCTATTCCTACAGGAAAAATCAATTAAAATCTTCTTCTTGGTGGTCTATTTGATGGTCCATTGTTTCCCCAACGGTTATCTGTGCTAGGTCTTGCTTGTCTTGGTGGCTCACCAGCTTCTTTCACAGCAATTTTTTTCCCAAATAAAGCTTTTCCATCTAATAATTCCATGGCTTCTTTTGCTTCTTGAACATTTGGCATTTCTACAAAACCAAAACCCTTACTTTTTCCAGTTTCTCTATCTTTAATTACTTGTGCAAAATTTACTTCTCCATACAATTCAAACATTTCTTTCAAATCTACTTCATCAATATCATTCGATATTCCTCCAACAAAAAGTTTCATAATCAAAATTTATAGGGCAAAATTAAGTATCACAAATTAGAATACGTTAATAAATAATCATTTTCCATTATTTACCATTAGGTTTAACAAGCAATTATCATTTTTAGCTTACTGCTATTCTTTCTAATATACTAAATCTTCATAAGCAGCTTGTAATTCATTATAAGCATGGTTGTCTTTAGCTTCTTTAGCTGCTTTCATTCCTTTTTCATACCATTCAATAGCCAAATCGGTATGTTCAAGTTTTTCAAGTAGTTTGGCTAAATGGTAGTAACTACCAATATAATTAGGACTATCAAACAATATTTCTTCAAACAAAATTCTGGCTTTTAAATCCTCTCCTATTTTAATGTACTCTAAGGCAAGTGCATGACGTACAAAGTTATCTTTTGGATTCGCTTTTAGAAAATCTAGCAACTGTTCAATTCTACTCATAAAATTTATCATTTATTTATCTAACAAATTATTCATCTTTTAAAAACAACCCTATATTTGCAATTAGTTGCATAAACAACTAATTTTAGTAACGATTTAAATATGCATTGATTATGAAAATTCTAGTCTGCGTAAGCAAAACACCTGATACTACTTCAAAAGTAGCTTTCAAAAATGAAAATACCCAATTTGATGATGCAGGTGTTCAATGGATTATTAACCCATACGATGAGTGGTATGCTTTAGTAAGAGCCATTGAATTAAAAGAAAAAAATCCATCAACAACCATTCATTTAATAACAGTTGGGTTAGCAGATTGTGAACCAATTATTAGAAAAGCACTTGCCTTAGGTGGTGATGAAGCGATTAGAATAAACGCAGACAATACAGATAGTTTTTATATAGCTGCTCAAATTGCTGAAATAGCCAAAGAAGGTAAATATGACTTAGTATTTACTGGTAAAGAAACAATTGATTATAATGGTTCTGTAATTGGAGGAATTATTGCTGAGCAAATGGATTGTGCTTATGTATCTCTTGCAACAAAATTTGATGTAGAAGAAAACACAGCTACCATTACAAGAGAAATTGAAGGTGGAGAAGAAACGGTTTCGGCAACATTACCCATTGTTGTAAGCTGTGCAAAAGGTGTTGCAGAACAAAGAATACCTAATATGAGAGGAATTATGGCTGCAAGAACTAAGCCTTTAAAAGTGGTAGAACCTGCATCAATAAACGCACTTACACAAATTGTACATTTTGAATTACCACCTGCAAAAGCCGGAGTTAAACTTGTAGCTGCTGACAACGTTGCAGAACTAGTAAGATTGTTACACGAAGAGGCAAAAGCCATTTAAAACAGGTTGAAACTATCATTCAAATCATTTCAAAAAATTTAAACTATGTCAGTTTTAATATTTGCAGATCAAGCA
>JBMLQZ010000233.1:0-1839 GCA_049241285.1 Chitinophagaceae bacterium
TTATTTTTCAAATATTGTATTTTTTAATTTTTTAGCATGATTCAAAACATTCTTAAAGATAAGTCTACCAAGCTATTTATTATTTTAGGCTGTTTTTTTATTGCTAATGCTTTAATAGCCGAAGTAATTGGTGTAAAAATTTTTTCACTTGAAAAAACATTAGGATTCAATCCTTTTAGTTTTCGTTTGTTGGGAGAAGATGGTTTGAGTTTTTCATTAACAGCTGGTGTTTTATTATGGCCTGTTGTTTTTGTAATGACAGATATTATTAATGAATATTATGGACAGAAAGGTGTACGTTTTTTATCGTTTATTGCTGTTGCATTAATTACTTATGCATTTATTGCTTTTACAAGTGCCATACAACTTACGCCACCAGATTGGTGGTTAGGCTCTAGTAAAAATGTACCAAACTTACAAAATGCCTACACTGCCGTGTTAGGACAAAGCAACTGGATAATTGTTGGCTCGTTAATAGCATTTTTAGTAGGGCAAATTGTTGATGTATTTGTTTTTCATAAAATAAAAAAAGCCACTGGAGAAAAAAGTATATGGTTACGTTCAACTGGTTCTACTTTAGTATCTCAATTAATAGATAGTTATATAGTTTTAATGGTGGCTTTTTATTGGGGAGCCGATTGGAGCTTTCAAAAAGTACTTGCAATAGGAACTGTAAATTACATTTATAAATTTACAATGGCCATTGTGTTAACGCCTGTTATTTATGTTGTACACAATGTAATTGAAAAATATTTAGGTCATGATAACGCTAGAGCGATGAAGAACGCAGCGATGGAAAAGTAAATTTTGTTTTCAATAAATCTACCACAATTTTATCGATTGGTAAGTGCACATTGGCTGAAGAAAAATCTTTCCAATCAATCCATCTAAACATTTCAGATTCGCTGTTATTATTGCTAATTTGATGGGGCTCAAAATCGAATGGTATTTCTTTAGTTACTAAATCAATTGGTTCTGTTGCATGAACAAAGTAATAGATAGATATAATTTGATGGTTGGCATTAAAAGCAGAAACTTGGTAATAATCTGTTGTGTAAATATGTTCACCAATAGTAACATCTAAGCCTGTTTCTTCTTTAAATTCTCTTTTTAAACAATCTCTAGTTCCTTCTCCTAATTCTAATCCACCTCCTGGAAATTTTGTAAAATAATTGCCTCTAATAAATTCATCACTTACCAATATTCTTTGTTTACTATCTATTAATATTCCGTATACTCTTATGGTGAATTGATTCATAAAATTGATTTATTCTTTTAGAAGAATTTATTTTTAAAACCACTTTTTCTTCATGAAATAAGCACTAATTACTATTGAAACTACAATAGATAAGATAATGGGAATATAAAATGCATGTGGCGAATTTTGATAAGGAATTGCTACGTTCATTCCGTATACACTTGCTACTAATGCTGGTAAAGATAGAATAATGGTAATTGAGGTTAAACGCTTTAACACGCTGTTTAAATTGTTGCTAATAATACTTGCAAACGCATCTAAAGTACTGGTTAAAATGTTTGTGTAAATATTCGCCATTTCAAGGGCCTGACTGGTATCTACTATTAAGTCGTTCAAAAACTCTCTTTCATCATCTGTAAGCACTAAAAAGTTGGTTCTTTCTAATTTCATCATCAACATTTCGTTACTTCTTAAGGCGGTAACAAAGTATACCAAACTTTTTTGAATACGAACTAAATTCAACAAGTCTTCGTTGCTGTTGCTTTGGTATAAACTGGTTTCGTATTTGTTTCTACGTTGATTAATTTCTTTCAAAAACTCCATGTAATTCTGCACTACCTTTTCAAAGATTTTCAACACCA
>JBMLQZ010000234.1:0-3174 GCA_049241285.1 Chitinophagaceae bacterium
ATCGTTCTGCCAATGGCAGTGGAAGTTGGGGTACTCAAACAGCTTCATTTGGTTCTTATGCTGACAACTCAGGATCGTCAACTAGAGAATTAGCAATTCCTTGGAGTTTAGTGGGTGGCATACCTTCTTCATTCAATTTCCTAGGCTACGTTACATCTGGTGGTGGTTTTGTTTTCAATCAAGTACCTACATTAAATGCCGGTGCAACAATTGGAACTTCTGCAATTTATAGATATTACTATACTGTTTCAACCACAGCTAATTCAGTTGCTACAAAACCATTTAGTCGTACAAGTATTGCTACAGCTTCAACTGCGTCTTTAGCTACAGCAGGTACATTTTTTGATGTAACAGTTCAAGGTGGAACAACTTCTTTAACTGCAAATCACAATGTAGTTGGAACAGTTACTGTAAATACAGGGAGTACCTTAAATACTGGAGGAAATATTACATTAGTATCTAATGCTTCTGGATCAGCAAAAGTTGGAAATTCTGGTGGCACAATTTCTGGAAATGTTACTGTACAACATTATATTCCTGGTGGAAGAAGAGCATTTCGATTCTTAGCTCATCCATTTACAGATAATTTAAGTTTATCATCATTGACTGATGATTTTGATATTACTGGTTCAGGAGGAAGTCCATTTACTGCTACGCTAACAAATAATCCCTCTGCATTAATGTATAATAATGCAACTGCTAATTCAACAGTTACACCTACTGATCCAGGATGGACTGCATTAACTGCAACAAGCACTTGGAATAGTAAAACTGGATTGAATGTATTAATTAGAGGATCTGTTGGTCAAGGTTTAGACGGTAACTCTTATACTCCAAATCCAGTAACTATCGATTACAGTGGGGCATTAAATACAGGAAATCAAGTGTTTACTCTAAGTAGAGCAAATGCAAATGCTGAATATAACTTAATACCCAATCCATATGCATCTCCAATTAATTTAGGTTCTTCTGCAATTAATGCTGCTAAAGGAAGTGCAATAAATGCAAACTTTCATGTTTGGGATGCTAACTTAGGTGCAAGAGGTGCTTATGCAACAAGTAGTTTTGGAACATCTTACATATTACCTGCAGGTGCTTCTTTTTTTGCTAGAACTACAGATGGAAGTTTAAATAATACCATAACAATTACTGAGAGCGATAAATCTACAGCAACACCTGTTGCTTTATTTTCTACTAGCGATGCATCAGGAAAACTTACTCTACAGTTGAATGCCCCAAATGGTAAATATGCTGATCGTCTTCAGTTTTACTTTGATGATAAATTATATACAGCTAACGATGATAAATTATGGGATGCATTTAAAATGGCAAACCCAGATGTGAATATGTTTAGCTTTTCAGCAGATGCACAAAAATTAGCTATAGATAGAAGACCTATTGTAAACGGTGCTAAAATACCTGTAGAGATAAATTTATCTTCAGAAAATTCAGAAAAATATACCCTTTCTTTTGAAAATGTAGTTTTAAAGGATAGTGAAACCTTAATTTTTAGAGATAATTTAATGAAAACTGAAACTTTTATCACAAATGGTAAAACCATTAGTCTAGAATTATCTAAATCTAAAAATGGTCCAAGATTTGAAATTGTAATGAGCAAAAAATCAGAAAGCTTAATACAAGATCAAACTGCTCAACAATTCTCTGCTTCATTACAAAAAACAATTTTCTCAGAACAATTACTTGTAAATATAAATGCAGCAAATTCAGCAGAAACAACTGTACAACTAATAAATGAATTAGGACAAGTAGTAGCATTAAAAAATGCTGGAAATGTAAGTAGTGGTACAATTTCTGTTGAAACAAGTAACTTATCGAATGGCTTGTATTTTGTAAGAGTACAAAATGGTAACAATGCTGTTATATTAAAAGCTGTAAAAAATTAAACTAATTGTTGCATCAAATTATAAGAAATACTTTTATGAAAAAATACAATTGCATATATATATATATCGTAATATTCATTATTTGTTTTCCACTTTTGTCAATTGCTCAGGAACCTAGTTTTGGCGATGATGTGAGTGATGTGCCTGTTGATGGTGGTTTAAGTTTATTAGTTGCAGCTGGTGTAGGTTATGGTGCAAAAAAACTAAAAGAAAAGAGAAAACAATCTTTGCCGAAATAAACAACTATTATTTTTGATATTCAAATTTGTAAGCCTCGTTTATTTAAACGGGGCTTATTTGTTAACAAAAGGCTATTTGATACAAAATATCATCACTATTAGTATAATTACAAACGTTTCCGTTGAAATTATTTCAACCTATCTGTTTTTCTTTTGTTGATAAATATAAGATTGCTTTACCTTTATCGCATCCAAATAATTAGTTACATCTTGTTTATTAATAATTAATTTATTAAAATACTTTTGTGTTTCTTTTTTAATTGGTTATTCGGTTGTTTTAATCGATTTCAGCAAAATCTAAATTAGCATATTCATCTAGTTAATAAACATCAATAAACATGGACATACTTAAAGAGAGGTTCAAGGCCAAAGCAGACTTGGCAAACGTTGAAATTAAAAGTTTACTTAAAGAACACGGTAACAAAAAAATTGGTGAAGTAACATTAGCACAAGCATACCAAGGAATGAGAGGTATCACTGGCCTTGTAACAGAAACTAGTTTATTAGATGCACAAGAAGGTATTCGATTTAGAGGCTTTACCATTCCAGAATTACAAGAAAAATTGCCAAAAGCCGATGGTGGTAACGAACCTCTTCCAGAAGGTTTATTGTATTTAATGCTTATTGGTGAATTACCAACAGCTGAAGATGTTAATCATTTAACAAGTCTTTTACAACGTAGAAGTCATGTTCCTACACATGTTTTCGATACTATTGATGCATTGCCCTTATCAGCTCATCCAATGACAATGTTTGTAACTGGTGTTATGGCAATGCAAACTGAAAGCAATTTTGCAAAAGAATATGCTAAAGGCTTAAACAAAAAAGATTATTGGAGTATTGTATACGACGATTCTCTTGATTTAATTGCACGTTTACCAAGAATTGCAGCATACGTATATAGAAGAAAATATAAAAATAACGATCATATTCAACCAAACGGCTTGTTAGATTGGTCTGGAAATTTAGCTCATATGATGGGTTATAATAACCATGGATTTATTGAGCTGATGCGTTTATATATGACCATA
>JBMLQZ010000235.1:0-1639 GCA_049241285.1 Chitinophagaceae bacterium
ATTATTTAAACTACCAAGATTGTTTAATGAAACAAAGCTGTTTAATTCAATTTCTTTTAACTTAGAAACTGTAATAAGTAGGGTAATTTTTTCTTTGATATTGCCATTCTTAACACCTAAAGTTAATACACCATTTTGAATGCACCATTGAAGTTTTTGAATATCTTTTTCATTACCAGAAACAATAAATTCTTTCGAATTTCCTTCTTGTAAAATAACGTTTAGCTCATCATTAACAACCAGTTTATGAAAACCGAGATGATAATTAATTACAGATGAAGCAAATGAAAACTTTGGTGAACTACTTGCATAAACTTGAGCAAATAAAGTACAGAAAACTGTGCAGGCTACAATAATTTTTTTCATAGTAATAGATTTTATACTGCTTTTGAGCAGTGGTGATTGTTTTAAATTGTCAACACAAACTTGATCATTAATCTCTCCAATAACAATAGCATATTAATGTGAAAATTGAATAAATAATCTTAACAAAATATTACATTCAAATAGTGTTTATATTAGAAAAAAGAACTAGTAAAAAAAGTGAATACGCCTATCACATAAATATGTGAATTTGAATTGTACAACCATTTTGCTACAGCTTATTATTTATGTTTGTATCACTAATGAAACTGCTTACTACCATATTATTGCTATTGACCATTTTTTGTGCACCAGCACAATTTGATCACAGTTTTAATAGAATAAGTAAAAACGATGGCATAGGCTTAGCCTCAAATACCATACGTTGTACTTATCAAGATAAAAGAGGTTTTATGTGGGTAGGCACAGCCAATGGATTACAAAGATTTGATGGAAATAAATTTATATGGTTCAGTAGCAGTAGGCCAAAACAAGGAACTTTACCACTTACAGAGATTAATCAAATTATACCACAAAGCAATAAAGAACTATGGTTGTATTTAAAGTCTTTTAAAAAAGTAGGAATATTTAATACACACAATTTTAAGTTTACAGAAGTACCCATTATTTCAAAAAAGTCGCTACCAGTTAGTGGTGAAATGAAAATCCATAAAGACATTTATGGTAATGTATTTCTGTTTGTTTGGAAGTATGGCGTTTTAAAATATGATACAGCTAGAAAAGTTTTTACAGATGATCGTTTATTGCAAATACCCAAAAACTGGTTTCCTTCAATCTTTTTTCATGAAGACACGGTTCAAAAGAGATTATGGATGCCTTGTCCAGATAGTGGCCTAATTGTATATGATTATAAAACCAAAAAATCGTATACATCAAACTATAACCCTTTAAAAATTCCGTTACTACAAATTCCAAGTATCCAAAAAAATGTTTGGGAATTTTTTATCGACAGTAAAAGAAGACATTGGGTATTTAATTGGAAGCCCAACCATCAATTTAATTGCTTCAATGAATTTGGTGAGGCTCTTAAAGATACAGCTGGCTTAAAAGCCAATAATGGTTATGCAGAAATCAGATATTTCTTTGAAAGTAAAAACAAGACGCTTTGGATGTATGGAGCCAATGCATTAGTAACTTATAATAAATATGATAACGCTGCTAAACACTTTGATAAAGAACGTTCTGCAAGAGCGAAAATTGATTTTAGAGATATTAACCACGTAATGGAAGATGCCGATGGCATTGTTTGGGTTAG
>JBMLQZ010000236.1:0-13475 GCA_049241285.1 Chitinophagaceae bacterium
TCTATATTCTTTCCCACTTTTTTTCTTGACCATTGTCCAAATGGCTGTACACAAGAAATGAGTGCAATCGTATCTTTCGGGTTTTTTGTATTTTTTGTTAGGTAACTATTAAAGTTTATGCCTTCTACCTTAGCAGGAATACTCATATTGGTTAAGCCAAGAATGGTAGGCATAATATCTTCAGTATTAAACATAGCATCATATTTTTTAGGTATAATTTTCTGTTTACCTGAATAATAAAACAACATGGGTACTCTTATAGATTCATTGTATGGTTGTTGTTTAAAATACATGCCATGAGCTCCTACTAAATTTCCATGATCTGAAGTAAATACAATAAGGGTATTATTTAGTATGCCTGTAGTTTTTAGTGTATTCATTAATTCACCCAGCTTATCATCAATGGCTGTCATGTGAGCATAATAACCAGCAATATCTTTTTGTACTTTCTTTTTCATGCTATCAGGCACATTAGGTGATAGTATCATTTTTTCAGGAGGATACATAGCTCTGTATTTTTCAGGAGCTGTATGAAAAGGATCATGTGGTGCACCTAGCGATAATACTAAAAAGAAAGGCTTGGCGGTTTTGGTAGTATTTTCTATGAATGTTTGAGCGTCTTTTGTTTGAGCAAAAACATCATAGCCATCCCAATAACGCCTTGTGGTATCGTCATAGTAAACAGAGTGATTGTAATCATGATCACAGTTAACAGCTTTCCAATAACTAAATCCTTGTCTTCTTGCACCTGGGGGTGTAAAATTCAATCGCTTATTGCCATCTAAATGCCATTTGCCAATATAGCCTGTTTCATAACCATTTTGTTTATACAGTTTAGCAATAGTAACTGCATTGGTATCTAATAACACATCATTCATAAAAAGTCCATGGGTAAGCGGTCTTTGTCATGTAATTAATGAAGCTCTAAATGGTGTACACACAGGCATTGATGATAAAGCATTGTGAAAATTGGCACTCTTTGCAGCTAACTTATCAAGGTTAGGTGTTTGTACATTTTTATCACCTGCATAACCAGTTGATTGAGCTCTCCATTCATCTACTAGTATAATTAAAACATTTGGTTTTTGCTGTGCGTTTTGTACGATTATTTTGCTGGTAATTAATAAACTGCCAATGTATAAAATGACAATCTGAAATAATGATTTCATACTTAATTATTTTTTATCAATTATTGAGTGCTATGTAAATTATATTTAGTATTTCTAGATTTAATCTTTAATTCGCTAATACTTCTAAATGATGAAACATTCTTTGTCCTCATTTTTATTCTTACAATAACTAAAAGCAAATAATAAAGCACAAATGCAAACATTTGATATTGATATGTTTATTGATTTGCAATAATTCCAGCTGTTTTATATTGTTGATCGTAGTAGCTATGCAGTTTATCACTCAGAATTTTTACTACTTCTTTCATGCTTGGAAGATTAGCGATATTTTTTGTTTCTAAAGGGTCATTTATTAGATCATACAGTTCAATATCTTTTACATCTTCTTTTTTGAATGGCTTTGCTGTGTTAAAAAAATTACCAACCCACTCCGTAAAGCGATATTGATTGGTTCTTAAAGAATATCCCATTATTTCTCTATCTAATTCAGTTCCTATTCCTGCACGTGGGTATTGACTAATTGCAAATTCTTTAATGGTATTTTGATTATCTTTTAAAGCTGGTACTAAGCTTTTGCCATCAAGATAATTACCTATACTTAACCCATTTAGTTCACAAATAGTAGGATATATATCTACAAACTCACCTGGCTTTTCATATTTCTTTCCCTTTGTTAAACCAGGTACAAATAAAAATAACGGCACTCTTATAGCTTGTTCCAAATTACTATGTTTACACCACATATTATGATCGCCTTAATGCCAACCATGATCTCCCCAAATAACTACAATAGTATTTTTATCTAATCCATTTTTATGTAAGGCATCTATTAGTTTACCAACTTGAGCATCTACATAAGAAATACATGCATAATACCCATGTATAAGTTCTCTTTCTTTGGATTCATCTAATATAAGTCTTTTAATTTTTGAAGATTCTGCACTTGGTACAATATCAAAGTAACTTCTTAACTCACCAGAATTATGGTAGGTAATTTCTGGACCGTCAACAGCATTTTCCTTCCATTGAGCAAGGCTTATTTTACTTCTATCATATAAGTCCCAATATTTTTTAGGTGCAATAAATGGCAGATGTGGTTTATTAAAACCTACTGCCAAAAAAAATGGGCTAGTACTACTTTTTAGCTTATCAAGTTGTTGAATAGCAAGATTTGTCATAGCTCCATCTTTATAAGCATCGTCAGGAATATCTAAACATTCAGTTGAAAGTTTTACCTCATTTGTTTTTCCTGTTCCAGCTAATTTAACACCAGCTTTTACTTTAGCGATGATTGCTTCAGATTGATATGATTGATAAGCAAGATTTTCGAAGCCTTCTGCTAGTTTAAACTTTTTAAAATACGGAACAGACCAACTTACAGAATCTAAATATTTATCTACACTTCTTGGATCGAATATTTTACCCATTCCAATGGTTTGATATCCATTCAATCTTAAATATTGTGGTAATGTAATAATATCAGGGTTTTTGGATCGAATTAAAGTTTGTAAATTCCAAACCTTTGTTTTATCTGGTCTTAAACCGGTTAATAAACTAGCTCTGGTAGGTGCACAAACAGCTTGTTGGCAATAAGCTTTGGTAAAGATGGTACTAGATTCTGCTAACTTATCAAAATTTGGTGTTATGGTTTCTGAAAATCCATAGCAACCAAGGTTGGGTTTTAAATCATCAAATGCAATAAATAAAATATTGTATTTTTTTTGTTGAGCGTATGAAAGCCCCACATTGATTAGGCAAATTAGTAGTAGAGTTATATTGATATTTCTTTTCATTATAAATCGTATTAATTTATTTGACTTTATCTTTTTCTTTGAATGATTTGTAAATCAGTCAAAATTTAAGTCTTTATAATGAATGATAGTTTAATAACTACTTCACTTCAAAATAATCATTCACCAAAAAATTGTATTTGCCAGATGTTAAATGCAACTGTAAGTATCCATCTTTCCATGATTGAACAGTAACATACAAATTTGATTGTACAGCTTTACCATTTTCTGTTACTTGTTCTATTTTTTTAGAAGGAATAAATGCTGTAGCACTTGTGTTTACTGGTACTTCAATAGTAACAGCCAATTGCTTACCTATTTTTTTCCAAGAAGAAACAATGGTTCCATTGATGGATTGATAGGTTGCTTTTACATAACCTATACCAGTATCTGCAATTTCTGGTTTAATGGTAAATGTTTTATAACCAACACCATCTAATTGAATGCCTGCTGCATTACCAAACAACCACTCATTTACCGATCCAAATGCATAGTGATTAAATGAATTCATACCTGCATTGTTTTCAAATCCTTTTCCTTTAATGTAACTGTTCCATCTTTCCCAAATAGTATTGGCTCCATTCACTACTTCAAAGCCCCATGATGGATATTCTTTACTTAATAATAATTGATAAGCTTGTTTAGTATTCCCTGTTGCTGATAAAGCTGGTAATAATGGTTTTACACCCAAGAAACCTGTAGAGAGTTTATTGTTGTTTTGTAGAATTAAACTTGCCAAAGCCTTACCAGCTTTTGCTTTTAAATCTGCAGAAAGCATATCCATATAAATAGCATTGGCATAAGCAGTTTGTGTATGACCATCAAAACCCATATGTCCATCTACATAATCTTCGCCTTTTCCATAGGCTGCTGCATTGGTTATAAATTTTCCATCAGTATTTATATAATGTTTAGCAAAAGCTGCTTTAATTTTTTCTGCTATGTTTTCAAACAATACAGCATCTTCTTTTTTATGAATAGCTGTAGCCATTTCTGCCATCATACTTGCTACGTATTTATAGTACATAGTAGCTAACATATCTGGTGGCGTTTTTTTGCCAACACTTAACCAATCGCCAAAACCTCCTTTTGGTGAAATATCTTCAAAGCTAGCTTCTTTAAACACATAAGTGCCATTGCTCTTAGCTTCTAAGAATTGCATATAAGCTTTCATATTTGGCCAAAACTGTTCAATTAGTTTTGTATCACCATAGTTTTTATAAATAGTGTATGGACAAATAATACCAGCTTCACTCCATCCTGGTGAATAGGTATCGGTAATGCGTAAATTAGGAGCAGGAGCATAAAGAGTATAAGTTGCATCGGCTCGTTGAGCATCGTTTAAATCAACAACCCACTTAGTGAAAAATGCAGCAATATCATTATTATATGCAGCTGATTGAATGTATACTTGAGCATCGCCAGTCCAACCCATACGTTCATCTCTTTGTGGGCAATCTGTTGGAATATCAAAATAATTAGAACGTTGAGTCCAAACAATATTTTGATAGAGCTGATTAATCATTTTATTATCTGTTTCAAAACTACCAACAGTAGGTGTTGCAGATGTAAGAACTAAACCTTTAATGGTTTCTAGGGTTGGTGTATTTTTTAAACCAGTTACTTCTACAAACTGAAAACCATGATACGTAAATCTTGGTGTATATACTTCTCCACTAGGATCGCCTTTTAATATATAGGTATCAATAGCTTTTGCTTTTCTTAAATTTTCAGTCATTAAATCCCCATTAGGAAATAGCACTTCACCATAACGAATTACAATACTATCACCAGCTTTACCCTTTACTTTTAATTGCACATTTCCTGCAAAATTTTGTCCTAAATCAAATAGGTATTTTTCTTTTCCTTTTTGGGTAATTTTTTTACATGCTAATGTGGTGAATGTAGATACAGGATTGCCAGGATATACTTGTAAGGCTCTTTCTTTCTTCTCTTCAAATACCATAGCTTTTTTCCAATTGGAGGCAGCATAATTAGGTAAGTTCCAATTTTTAAATTCTAACCTTGCATCGTAGGTTTCGCCATTTAAAATATCTGCTTGAACAAATGGACCATGATTGGTTTGCCAAGTATCATCGGTAACAATTACTTGTTTCTCTCCATTGTTGTATTCAATTTCAATTTGAGCTTTTAATAAAGGAACATAACCATAAAAATTTCTAACAACTGGATTTTTTACCAATAATGCATAGCCTAAATAACCAGCATACCAACCATCTGAAATAATTGATCCTACTGCATTTGATCCATTTTTCAGTTGTTTACTTACATCATAAACTTGATAGTACACTCTTTTGTTGTAATCTGTAAATCCTGGTGTAAATTGATCGTTGCCAATTTTCTTTCCATTAATATAAAACTCATATAAGCCAAGTGCAGTAACATATAATCTTGCTTTCTTTATACCTGATTGAATGGTTACTTCTTTTCTGAAAAAAGGAGCAGGAGGTAAATGATATTCTCCATTTTTGCCATGAGCTGTTAAATCGTTTCCAATCCATTGTGCTTGCCAATCTGTTTTATTCAGCAAAGCCATTTCCCATTTGCTAACGCTGCTCCATGCACCAACTACATTATTCTTATCCCAACTTCTTATTTTAAAAAAACAAATAGCCCTGCTGTTTAAGGGTTTTCCTGCATATACAACTTGATTGGTATTACTGCTAATTACTTTTCCTGAATTCCATAAATCGGCTTTGGTTTCTGTTAAAGCTTCAGTAGAAGTGGCTACCAATATTTGATAAGCAGTTTGTTTTTGTCCACGTTCGGTTGATTGTAACTGCCAATTGAATCGAGGGTTTGTATTTTCTGTAAACGGCTGATCTTTATATTCAACCCTTGTTTGCAAAACACTTAAACCATTAGTTTGTGCGAATAATTTAGTATTTATAGAAAAGAAAATACTAGCAATAAATAGAATCTTATAGTATTGAGCAATCATAGTGTTGTAGTTATTGTAAAGGCAAATAATTACTTAATTAAATGAGCTGGAAACTCACTTATTTTTTCGCAGCATAGTTGCTCCATTACTTGCTTTAATTGAACTTTCAGCATAGCAATGGTATGGTCGCCACCACTATTTCCTAATGCACCTACACCATACATAAAAGGGCGACCCATAAAAGTGAAATCAGCACCAGACGCTAAGCATCTTCCAATATCTGGCCCTGAACGTAAGCCACTATCAATCATTATTTTTATTTTACTGCCATATTTATCTGCCAATCTTTTTAATGAATTGATAGAAGATTCGCCTGCATCAATTTGTCTTCCTCCATGATTAGAAACAATAATTCCATCAACGCCTAAAGCAATGGCTTTTTGAATGTCTTCTTCATTTACAATTCCTTTTAATACTAAAGCTCCTTTCCATTTATCTCTAATGGCTTTAATTTTTTCTTCATCAATTCTGCCAGAAAAAGTAGCATTCATAAACTGCCCTAATTTAGCCATGTTCAAACCCTTTGGCATATAAGGTTTTAAGGAAGCAAAAGAAGGAATGCCATGCATTAAGGTTTGAATTCCCCAATTGGGTTTGGTCATTATTTGTGCAATATTTCTAACCGACATTTTAGGCGGCATTGCCAATCCATTACGAATATCTCTTGGCCTAAAACCAAAAGAGGGAACATCTACCAACACTACAAATACAGGAAACTGTGCCGCTTCTGCTCGTTTAATAATATCGTCTCTTAATTCATTTTTTGCAGGATGATATAGTTGAAACCAAGCCCTACCTTCTGTTAATTCTGCAATACGTTCAATACTACTAGTTGAAACAGTACTAAGTATATAAGGAATATTGTGTTTTAATGCAGCCATGGCTAATATTTCAGGAGCATTGGGCCAAATTAAACCTTGTAAGCCAATCGGAGCAATGCCAAATGGAGCATCGTAGGTATGGCCAAATAATTCTGTACGCATATCAATGCCTGTAAACTTTTTTAAATACTGTGGCATTAATTGCACTTCTTGTAACTCACTTTTATTTCTAAGCAAGTTTACATCTTCATTACAACCACCTTCTAAATAATCAAAAGCAAATTTTGGAATTCGCTTTTTTGCTTTCTTTTTTAAATCGGCTATTGAAGGGTATTCAGGATTGTATTGAATGGTTATTTTGCTCATAATAAGTAGTACTAGTTAAACAAGATTTATTTTAAAAATGCTTGACGCAATTCTTCTGTTTGCTCATCATTTATAGGAACCATTTTACCGATGGAAGAAGACATTACCACAGACTTTGCTGTAAATTCAGCTACTTCTAAATAATCGAAAGTTTGTAACAAGCCATCACCAACAACCACTACACATTCATTTTTTACAATAACGGCAGGATGATGTTTGGATATAGTATTTGGAATAGAAGATATCCCTTCAAATTGGCTACCAAATTCGAATTGAGGAATGTCTTTTAAAAAGATCCAACTTTCAGGAATAGTACGAACATTAATTTCTACACCAGTAACGGCAAATGCCATTAAATACGGCGATTGCGTTAATATAATAGAATTAATTTCAGGATGTTTTTCATAAATTTCTTGATGCATGTAAGCGGTTCTACTAGGGATTTTTCCTGGCTCACGTTGACCATTTTTTATTTGAACAATATGTTCTAATTCTAAATCCCATCTTGAGAAACCTGTAGGTGTAATTAAAAAATCGTTGCCTTGCCAACGAGTAGAAACAGTGCCATATGAGCTAATCATTAAGCCTTGTTTACAAGCTCTCTTGACAATTTCACAAATCTCTAATCGCTTCTTACGTTCATCGCTAGGATAGCTTACTTCACTTAATTCAGGTAATGCATCAGGAATTTGTAAATTAAACGCATCAATGGTTTCATCACTAACACTTCGTAAAGTTCCTAGTTGACTACCATTAATACCAGTTGCAGCACATAGCTCTAAAGTCTCAAAACGCTGAAAGGTATCTGCTAAATCCGTTCCTCCAACTACAGTACCATGATTTTCCATAATCACTGCATCAAAACCTTTCACAAATTCACTAGCTATTTCTTTTCCTAAGGCTTCACTACCTGGTAGTTTATATTTAGCGTAGCCAATTTTACCACATATTTGTTTGGCTTGAGAAAGAATATTGGTGTTAGGAATTTCTCTTACAATACTATACGATACCAATGCTGGTGGATGTGCATGAATAATGGCTTTTATATCTTTTCTTGCTGCATAAATTGCTTTATGAAATGGGAATTCAGATGATGGTTTGTGTAAACCTATAATACTGCCATCAGCTTTTATGCAAACAATATCTTTTTGTTGAAGTGCTCCTTTATCAATACCAGAAGGGGTTATCCAAGTATTGCCTTCATCATCCATAATAGAAATATTTCCACCACTGGTGGTTGTTAATCCTCTATTATATATTCTTGCTATAACCAATGCTATTTGATAAGCTGGATGTTGCCATGATGTATTTAAATTCATTAAAAAGTTGTTTCGAGTTAATAGAATAGTGAATCAGTTGAATTGTATTAAGTACCTACATTGATATTGGTTGTATTGAATTGTTTTAGTTGAATAAGATTATTAGGTAATGCTTGTTTATTCCATGATGCATGAATAGCAATAGCAGCACCTAATGCCGTTGCCTGAGCTACAGAAGCTGCATATACTTGAATGGTTGGAAATACATTAGCCAACATATGCATGAACACTTTGTTTTTTCCAAAGCCTCCATCTACAAATAATCTGCTTACAGATTTGCTGCCAAGCACCAATGAGGTTGATTTTTTTTGTTGAACAATTAAGTGAAAAATAAAGTGATGATAGGCTTCTTCATAAGTAGCATATTGAGTTAAATTGTTCGATTCAAAAGTACTAATATCATCAGCATAATTTTCTAAGCCTTCATAATTTGTAATGATATGCTCATTATAATTTACTTGTTTGTAGTAATCGCTAGCAGTGCCAAAATGCTGGGCCAATCGTTTTGTTTGTTGTTCATGTTCATAGCCTGAAAAAAGTCTGGAAGCCTTTACAGGATTCCCTTTATAGGCCATATAGCATAAACAATCTTCTTGTAATTCTTCTGCAGTTAATGGGTCTTTATTAAATGGATTTAAACTAATACACCAAGTGCCTGTAGAAATTAAAATGAATGGTTCATTAAAACTTGCTAAGTAAGGAATTAAAGCAGCGGAACTATCGTGTAAGCCAATACCTACTTCAAGTTGTTTATGATTGAATACAGCAGTAATGGTTGCATCTGATGGAAATAATTCAGCTAGCTTTTCAATGATTTTTGTTTTGTTTACCCAACTATGATATAGTTGTTGCTGAAAATTCCAAAGTTGTGTGTGGCAGCCAATACTAGTAATATCTGAATATGCCTTTTTGGTAATTAAATAACTAATGTATTGTGGTAAATGCAATGAATAAGCCACCTGATTAAATACGGCTGGTTTGATTTGTTGCAACCAATATAATTGCATGCCTGAATTTAAATTACCTAAAGTAGGAGAAGCGGTTTCTAAAGCCATACTTGCCTCTGTGCCATATTGTTGATAAAAAGATTGCTTTAAATTTTCTGGAAAAGGTTTTAGATAATTGTACAAAGGTGTAATAGGTTCACCCTCTTTATTGATGTGTACAAAACTTGCACCATAGGTAGAAAAGTTAACAGCTTTAATATCAAATTTTGCAGCAGCTATGGTTTCTGCTAATGTATTTACAACCCAAGATGAAAGCAGTTGTACATTATCACAAGCATCACCATCTTCATCAACAGTTTCATTAAATTGCTGTGTTGATTCAAATATAATTTCATACTGTTCGTTAAACAGAAAAAACTTTTTATTGGTTTTGCCAATATCAAAAACAGCAATTACTGCAATCATACACTAGCAGATTTCTTATGAATGAAATTGAATAATTCAACTACGATTAATATGTTTTAAAACTGGCTATTACAAACCAGTAGCAACCGTGTTGGTGCCTCTTTCTTTAATTAATTGCTCACGTATTTTATCTTCTCTAAATAATTGTAAAGGTTGTAATGCACCACCACTTTGAAGTCTGGCTTCTGCAACCAATGGTCTTACATCTGCTCTATAAGCAGCTTGTAAAATTTCTTGTGCCAATACCACATCGTTGGCTTCTTGTGCAGCTTTCAAAGCTTTAGTATCTACCAATAAAGCTTGAGCATAAGCATTCATAATGGCTTCAACAGATTGTAATAAATCTTCTAATGGATCTTTAATATTATGACTAGCATCAATCATCCAACCTAAATCTTTTGCATGATTCATGCCTTTTGCATCCATGCCTTCTACTAGTTCATTAAATATTAAGAACAATTTGTACGGATTAATGCTTCCTACTGTTAAATCATCATCACCATACATACTATCGTTAAAATGGAAACCGCCAAGTTTTTCTTCATTCAATAATAAAGCAACTATTTGTTGAATATTAGCATTTGGAAGATGATGACCTAAATCAACCAATGTATAAGCTTTACTACCTAGTTTGTTTACGTAGGTAAATGATTGTCCCCAATCAGCTACAGAAGTTGAATAGAAGTTAGGTTCATATGCTTTATATTCAAGAAATACTTTCCAATCGTCTGGTAATGCAGCATAAATTTCTTGTAAACTTTCAAGAGTATTATTAAATGCATTTCTAAAATTTAATTGACCAGGAAAACTAGAACCATCGGCTAACCAAACGGTTAATGATTTTGAGCCTAATTCAACCCCATGTTTAATTACTTCAATATTGTGGTTAATGGCTTGTTTACGTACTGCTTTATTTACGTGTTGTAAAGAACCAAACTTATAGCTAAACTCTTGTGAAGCCTGATCCTGAAAAGTATTTGAATTTACTGCATCAAATTGTAGTTGATGTTGAGCAGCTAATTCTCTAATGGCTTTTGCATCTGTAGGAATATCCCATGGAATATGTAATGAGATAGCACCACTTGATTGATTAAGCTTTTGTAATAAGCCTACATCTTCAATTTTTTCTTCTATACTTCTTGGTTCTCCTGCTCCTGCAAATCTGCCAAAACGTGTACCACCAGTTCCTAAAGCCCAAGATGGTATGGCTATTTGAAATGCTTTTAGTTTTTCAATAATGGCAGCAACATGTTTAATATCCTGTGTTGTTAAATCGAAGTTGCGTTTATGTTTAGAATACATTGCATCGTTATGGGCTTGTATTCTTGCAGTATTTAGTATCATGTTTTGTTGTTTTAAGGGCTTAGTTAAGGTAAATAAAATACTTCTTTTAATGGAACACTTACAGGTGAATTATCTGGATTACTTTGCATGATATCTTTCATATATGCCCACCATTTTTGCATAATGGGTTCACTAGGTAATGAAGCTAGTAATGTATCATCACTAATTTTTAGTACACCAAATAATGCATTAGTAGTAGGGTCAAAAAAAATAGAATATTCATTGATGCCTGTATCTTTTAGTAAGGCTTCTAATTCAGGCCAAATTTCATCGTGTCTTTTTTTATATTCTTCTTCAAGTCCTTGGTTTAAAAACATTTTGAAAGCTACTCTTTTCATATGGTTTTTTTAATAAGCAGAACAATCTATCAACTTATCAATGGAATTATATATTGCCTTAAGGGTTAGTGGCAATATATAATTCATCGAATTCTAACAATGCAATGTATGCATCAACTTATTGATGTATACACCAAATAATTATCTTACAAAAGCATTAGCAACGCCACCATCTACATTTAAAACATTACCTGTAGATTTATTTAACAATCCACCTACAAAAGCAAAGCATGCATTAGCAATATCTGTTGGTAATATGGTTTCGTTTAATAACGTTCTTTTTGCATAATAAGCAGGCAATTCTTGTACAGTAATACCGTAGGCTTTTGCTCTACCTTCTGCCCAACCACCAGACCAAATATTAGAGTCGGCAATTACAGCATCTGGGTTTACCGTATTTACACGAATTTTATCACTACCTAATTCTGCTGCCATTAAACGAGTAAGGTGTGCCTGTGCAGCTTTTGCAGAACCATAACCAGGATTGTTTGGACCAGCAACTACAGAATTTTTTGAAACAATGTTTACAATATCGCCACCAAAGCCTTGTTTACGCATTACTTCAATGCCTGCCTTAGAAACAATAAATTGTCCTTTCACAAGAATATCATACAGTTTATCCCACTCTTGAATGGAATGATCAGCAATAGATTTTGAAATACTTATTCCAGCATTGTTAATGATAATATCTACACCACCAAAAGCTAATGCTGCATTTATCATTGCTGTGTGAATAGAAGCATCATCAGTTACATTTAGTAAAGTTGCTGATGCTGTGTCTTTACCAAATACATTTTTAAATTCCTCAATAGCCCCATTCAACCTTTCTTGATTGATATCATTCAAAACAACACAAGCACCTTCTTCAGCGAATTTTTTAGCAATTGCTTTACCTATACCGCCTGCACTTCCTGTTACTAAAGCAACTCTACCACTTAACGATTTTGGCTTAGGCATACGTTGCAGTTTTGCTTCTTCTAATAACCAATATTCAATGTTAAAGGCTTCTTGTCTAGGTAATGAAGTATATTCAGATATGGCTTCAGCACCTTTCATTACATTGATTGCATTGATATAAAATTCTGCAGCAACTCTTGCCGTTTGTTTATCTTTTGAAAAAGTAAACATTCCAACACCTGGATATAAAATTACCACAGGGTTAGCATCTCTCATTGCTGGGCTATTTGGGTGTTTACAGGTATCGTAATAGTTAGCATACATTTTTCTATATGCTTCGAAGGCAGGTGCTAGTCTTGCTTTAATTTCATCTACATCTGTCAAATCTTCGTCTGGGTTTAATTCTAAAACTAGCGGACTAATTTTTGTTCTTAAAAAGTGATCGGGACAAGAAGTTCCTAAAGGAGCTAATCTTTCTAAGTCGTATGAATTAATAAATTGAAGTACTCTTTCATCATCAGTAAAATGACCAATCATTTTTGTTTCAGAAGAACAGAAGCCTCTTAAAATAGGTGCAAGTGCTGCTGCTTGAAATAAGCGTTCTTGTACTGGTAAAGAAATGAGTTTCTGACCTCCGAAAATTGGACCATTTTTTCCATAATTATCTTCTAAATATTCTGCACAACGCTCAATTACTTCTAAAGTATTAATATAGCTTTCATAAGCAGTATCGCCCCAAGTAAATAAACCATGAGAACCCAACATAATACCTCTTATACCAGGATTTTCATCAAGACATTGCTTTAATTGTAAGCCCAAATCAAAACCTGGTTTTTGCCAATCAACCCAACCAATGGTGCCACTAAATAATTCTTGGGTAATTTTTTTTCCATCTTTTGAGGCGGCAATTGCAATGGCAGCATCTGGATGTAAATGGTCTATGTGTTTAAATGGTAAAAAACCATGTAATGGTGTATCAATTGAAGGAGCTTTTGAAGCTAAATCGTAAATGCAATGATTAAATAATTCAACCATCTCATCTTCGTAATTAATACCTCGATATACATTTTTTAAACTGCGTAATCTGTCAACATAT
>JBMLQZ010000237.1:0-10455 GCA_049241285.1 Chitinophagaceae bacterium
AACAACACCGAATGTGAATGTGGCGATCACAAAAACAATAGTGAAAATGCCATACATGAAATTTTCTTAGCAATGGATATGCTACAAGAAATGTTTGCCAATCTAAATCCATCTATTATTTACGATTTAGAAAAATATCATCCAAAAACGTATAAACGTTTTATGGATCATCACAACAGATTCATGTACGGTATTATTAAAGACAATTTAGAAAGAGGAAAATCTGAAAATATTTATCGAGAAGATATTAATACAGACATAATCGCAAGATTTCGTTTAGCATCGATGTTTTCCATTTTTAATACCGATTTTTTCCCTCATGGAAAATATCAATTAGCTAATATCTGCAACGAAATGACCAACCATTTTTTACACGGATTAATTAATGATTATGGCAAAGCACTTATAGTTAGATATAAAAATGAAAGAGAAATAAAAACAACAACAATATGATGAAACAACAACCACTAAAATTAGGATGGTTGCTAAGTATGCTTGTTTGGATGTTTATAGCTAATGCTCAAACACCAACAACAACCAATACGAAACACAGCTTTTCTATTCAACAAGTTGTAGAGTACGCAACCAAAAACAATGTACAAGTAAAAAACGCATTATTAAATCTTAAAAACCAACAACAACAAAACAGAGAAATTACGGCTGCTGCTTTACCTACTATAAGCGGAAATTTAAACACAACTTTTAGTCCAAATATTGCTGTTCAATCAATACCCAACTTTATCTCTCCAGCAACCTATGCTGTATTGGTAAATGAAGGTGTAAGAAATGGTAGCGGACAACCTATAACAATGCCGAATAACTTCGGATTTATTGAAGCAGCATTTGGTAGAAAATGGAATGGTACTGCAGCTGTTTCATTACAACAATTATTATTTGATGGCCAAGTATTTATTGGTTTACAAGCAAGAAAAACTTCCATAGACTTTCAACAAAAAAATATTGAAGTAACGGAAGAAGCCATTAAGCTAAACATTCACAAAATCTATTATCAATTAGTAGTTGCAAAAACGCAAATAGATTTGATTGAGGCAAATATTAATCGCTTAAAAAAATTACAATCTGATACAAAAGCTTTGTACCAAAATGGGTTTGTTGAAAAGTTAGATGTAGATAAAATTGCTGTTCAGCTTTCAAATCTTCAAACACAAAAAGCAAATATTGAAGGCAATGTAGAAATTGGTTATTTAGGCTTAAAAACCTTGATGGGAATGCCAGTAAAAGATACGTTGATTTTAGTTGATGTAATTAAGGAAGATGAAATTAAAAGTGGGGTGTTGGTAGATGCTTACCAATACAATGATAGAAAAGATTTTCAATATGCTTCTTTAGGAAAAAAACTAAACGAGTTTAATGTAAAACGCTATCAACTAAGTCAATTACCAACCATTGCATTAAGTGGTAGCTATGCTAAAAATGCACAAAGAGATAAGTTCAACTTTTTTGGAAGAGGCGATTGGTTTACCATTTCTCAAGTTGGTTTAAATATGTCTATTCCAATTTTTAATGGCTTTGCTAAAACGGCAAAAATTCAACAAGCAAAAATTGCTTTAGAACAAACTAACAATCAGATATCGGCTTTAAAAAACAATATCGATAGTGAAGTTATTAGTGCAACCATTCATTTAAAAACTGCATTAAATGCAATGGATAGCCAAAAACAAAACATGTCTTTAGCAGAATCGGTATACAATCAAACTAAGAAAAAATACGAGGCTGGTACTGGAAGTAATACTGAAATAACACTTGCACAAACAGATTTAATTGGTGCTCAAACCAACTATATTAATGCTTTATACGAAGCCATTATTGCAAAAATTGATTACTTAAAAGCAATAGGCAAATTATAATTCTATCAACAATAATTCATTACAATATCAAAACAATTATATGCAACAAATACACAAAATAATGGTACTAGCTATTACAGTAGTTTCTTTAACTGCTTGTAATAGTAAAGGAGATAATGCCATTGCAAAGAAAAAAGCAGAGTTGGCAACTTTAAAAGAACAACAAACAAAACTAGTAAGTACCATAGCAACACTAGAAGCAGAAATTTATAAGCTTGATCCATCTTCAAGACCAGAAAATACTAAGCTTGTTGCAGTAGCTGCTGTTACTACAGATAATTTTGCTCACTTCATTGACTTACAAGGCAAAATTGAAGCGGTTAATATTTCTTACATCACTCCTAAAAATGGTGGTGGACAAGTAAGAGCTTTATTTGTAAAGAAAGGCGATGCTGTAAAAAAAGGGCAATTATTATTGCAACTAGATAATACCATTGCAAAGCAAAGTGTAATTGCTAGTGAGCAAAGCTTACAAATTACCAAATCGCAACTTGCATTTGCAAAAACCATTTATCAAAAACAAAAGAATTTATGGGAGCAAAATATTGGAACAGAAGTACAATTATTAACTGCAAAAAATAATGTAGAAACACTTGAAGCTCAACTAAAATCGCAAGAAGAACAAGTAAAATTAAGTAAAGAGCAATTGGGTTTTTGTAATGTTTACAGCGATGTTAGTGGTGTAGCAGAAGATGTAAATGTACGTGTAGGAGAATTCTTTACAGGTATTATTCAAGGAATAGGTGCACAAATTAAAATTGTAAATACAGACAATTTAAAAGTAACTGCAGAAATTCCTGAAAACTATGCAAATAAAGTTGGTGTTGGCAGCAAAATGAAAGTAAGCTTACCAGATATTGGCAAAACATATGAGGCTACTATTTCAGTTGCAAACAAATT
Source organism: Chitinophagaceae bacterium (assembly GCA_049241285.1). Lineage (GTDB taxonomy): Bacteria > Bacteroidota > Bacteroidia > Chitinophagales > Chitinophagaceae > Parasediminibacterium. The sequence goes on from JBMLQZ010000237.1 coordinate 2,769, forward strand.
AATCAATGCAAGTAGCAGAACCTTTTATGTTGAGGCTAAAATTCCATCAGATAAAATTATTCGTCCAAACCAAATTGCTTTAATCAATATTCAAGATTACAATAATAGCAAAGCAATTACCATTCCTGTAAATACACAACAAAATGATGACAAAGGAAAATTTGTAATGGTAGCAGTTAAAGAAGGCAACAAATTAATTGCAAAGAAAAAAGCAATTACAACAGGTGATTTTTATGGCGATAAACTTGAAATTAAAAGTGGACTTGCTATTGGCGATCAAATAATTATTGAAGGTTATCAGGGCTTATATGATGGTCAGTTAATTACCACAAAATAATTTTGAAAACCAATATTCATAAGCATTTGACGCAATTGAAATAGTTACTGTTAAATAGAGTATTATCTATTCAAAACTGTAACTAATATTCACCCACACCAATACCTTTTAGGTAAAAGTGGTAAAAATAACTATTATGAGTGCATTAGAAAATATAGTAGGTAAGTTCAAAGAATTTGGACCAACAACGTGGAGTATTAAAAACAAAACCTCCGTTTATTTAGCCATACTTTTTGTATCGCTAGCAGGTATTTGGCAATTTGTAACCTTACCAAAAGAACAATTTCCAGATATTGTAATTCCTACAATTTATGTACAAACTATTTATGTAGGTAATTCACCAAAAGATATTGAAAACTTAGTAACCAGACCCATTGAAAAACAAATCAAAGGTATTACTGGAGCAAAAATTAAAAAATTTACCAGCACTTCTCAGCAAGATTACAGTGCAATTATGGTAGAATTTGATACAGACGTAAAAACTGATATTGCTTTACAAAAAGTAAAAGATGCTATAGATAAAGCCAAGCAAGATTTACCAAACGATCTTACACAAGAGCCTACAGCATTAGAAGTTAGTTTTAGCGAACAACCTATTATGTATGTAAACCTTAGCGGTGATTATGATTTAGTTCGTTTAAAAAAATATGCCGACGATTTAAAAGATAAGTTAGAAGATTTGCCACAAATAAATCGTGTAGATGTTGTAGGTGCTCCTGAACGTGAGTTTCAAATTAATGTAGACAACTACAGAATGCAAGCATCAGGGGTAACTTTCGATGATATTAGTAATGCGATACAAAGAGAAAATTTAGATATATCAGGAGGCTTATTAGAAGTTGGCAACATGAAGCGTAACCTTCAATTAAAAGGCCAGTTGAAAAGTAAATATGATATTGAAAAAATTATTTTAAAAAATGGACAAAGCAATCCAATATATTTAAAAGATATAGCTGTTATAAAAGACACTACAAAAGATAAAGACAGTTATGCTCGTTTAGATGGAAAAAATGTAGTAACACTAAACATTATTAAACGTAGTGGCGAAAACTTAATTGAAACAAGTGAAGGTGTTAAAAAAGTGGTAGATGAAGGAAAAGGTATTTTATATCCAACAGATTTAAAAGCAGTTATTACAGGTGATTTAAGCGTAAAAACAAGAACATCATTTACCGATTTAGTGAACTCAATTATTATTGGTTTTGCATTGGTATTAATTATTCTCATGTTTTTCATGGGTGTAACCAATGCCTTCTTTGTGGCACTTTCTGTACCACTAAGTATGTTTGTAGCATTCTTATTTTTACCTGCTGCCGATTTAATTGTTGGCACTCATGTAACGCTAAACTTCATTGTATTATTTGCCTTATTATTTGGGTTAGGAATTATAGTTGATGATGCTATTGTGGTAATTGAAAATACACATAGAATATTTGTTGAAGGAAAAGGGAAAATATCATCTGCTATTGCTGCTCGTGTTGCAGCAGGTGAAGTATTTGTACCAGTATTAGCAGGTACACTAACTACATTAGCCCCATTCTTCCCATTACTATTTTGGCCAGGTATTATTGGTAAGTTTATGGTTTACTTACCAACTATGCTCATTTTTACATTAGCTGCATCTTTATTGGTTGCATTTATTATGAACCCAGTATTTGCAGTTGATTTCATGAATCATACAGATCATGAGCAACCTAAAAAGAAAAGTGCAATATTTAAGAAGCCTGTTTTCTGGATTGTAATAATAGCAGGAATAATTTTAGACCTTACTGGTTTTCCATTCTTAGGCAACTTATTAATATTCTTCATGCTATTGGTTATTCTAAACATTTATGTATTAGATGATGCCATCCATTCTTTCCAAAACAAGGTTTTACCTTGGATTATGGATCATTACGAAAACTTATTACGTTGGTCGTTAAATGGTTGGAGACCAGTACACTTATTACTAGGTACAATCGGTTTATTTTTTGTTTCACTCTTTATATTTATTGCAGCAGTAAGTTCTGGAAGAATTCCTATTAGCTTTTTTCCTAAAGGAGATCCAAATCAAATTTATGTGTACTTAAAACTTCCTGTTGGTACTGATGTTCGTTACACTGATAGTATTACACAAATTTTAGAAAAACGTGTAAACAAAGTTTTGGGGTTAGAAAATGGAAAAAGCAACCCAGTAGTTGAAAGTGTAATTAGTAACGTAGCCTTGGGTGCAAACGATCCAAGTGCTGGTGATAGAAGTACCAGAAGTGAATTAGGTAGAATTCAAGTTTCTTTTGTAGAATTTGAACATAGACATGGTGTAAGTACCAGACCATATTTAGATTCTATCAGAGCACAAATGAAAGGTTTTCCAGGTGCTCAAATTACAGTTGACCAAGAAAGTTCTGGTCCACCAACTGATCCACCAATTAATATAGAAATTGCTAGTGAAGATTTTGATGGATTGATAAAAACAGCCACTAATTTAAAAAACTACTTAGACTCTATTCAAGTGCCTGGTGTAGAAGAATTAAAAATGGATGTAGACCTTACCAATCCTGAGATTACGCTTAATGTAAACAGAGAAAGGGCATTACTAGAAGGAGTATCAACTGCACAAATAGGATTAGCAATTCGTACAGCTTTATTTGGTAGAGAAATCTCTAAAATTAAAGAAGGTAAAGAAGAATATAAAGTTCAATTACGTAACAATGAAATTCAAAGAAAGAATTTAGTTGAGCTATTGAATATGAAAATTTACTTTAGAGATTTTGCTACAGGTAGTTTTAAAAATATTCCTATTAGTACATTAGTAACGGTAGAACCATCTAGTACATTAGGTAGTGTAAAACGTAAAAATCAAAAACGTTTAATTAGTCTTCGTTCAAATGTATTAACTACACAAGGCTACAATGCAACTGCTGTAAACACTGTATTAGCTGGGCATATTGCAAACTTTAAAAACAAGGCAGATGGGGTAACCATTAAACAAACTGGTGAAGGAGAGCAGCAAGCAGAAACAGGAGCCTTTTTATTGTCGGCATTAATTATTGCATTAGCAGCAATATTATTTATATTGGTTATTCAGTTTAATAGTGTAAGTAAGCCTGTAATTATTTTAACTGAAATTATTTTTAGCGTAATTGGTGTATTCTTAGGATTTGCAATTACAGGTATGGAAGTTTCGGTATTAATGACTGGTTTGGGTATTGTAGGCTTAGCTGGTATTGTTGTAAAAAATGGTATTCTAGTAATTGAATTTGCTGACGAGCTAAGAGGTAGAGGCATGAAAACTAGAGAAGCCGTAATTCAAGCAGGTAAAACACGTATTATTCCAGTATTACTTACTGCATTAGCAGCTATTTTAGCCTTTATTCCAATTGCAGTTGGGTTCAACATCAATTTCGTAACGTTATTCTCAGAATTAAATCCACGTATTTTCTTTGGTGGCGATAACGTAGTATTCTGGAAGCCGCTTTCTTGGACAATTATTTTTGGTTTAGCATTTGCATTCTTTATGACTTTAATTATTGTTCCAGCTATGTATTTAATAGCAGAACGTTTACGTAGACCAATGCGTAATATGTTTTATGGTAAATGGATTAGCTTTATGGGTATTCCACCACTTACCATTTTATTCTTACCATTAATGGTTGTTTCTTTAATCCATCATCGAGTTAAAAGAAAAAATAGAGAAAGAAAACTTAAAAATGTTTCAACCGTAAATGAATCATTTATAGGAAGTTGGTTTTAGTAAATTTAAAAACCGTCTCAATAAAATGAGGCGGTTTTTTTATACATATAATCTTGGCTTAACAAATGGAATACTTTAGCAATGCTAGAAATTGTAAATACATATACACTTTTAACGTATTTTACGTTATTATAAAAAATACATAATGTTACAGCGTTTTTTTATAGTTTGTTTACTGGCTTTTGGAGTATTGTTGAATACATCTTTTAAAAAATTACCCAATAAAGACGACTATTATATTATTGTAGATAAAAGTGATTACGAAATGATGGTGTATGATGCAGATGATAATTGGCAAGTAACTTATCCTTGTGTTTTTGGAAATAAAGATTTAGGAGATAAAATGATGCAAGGAGATAGAAAAACACCTGAAGGTACTTTTCATATTATAGGAAAAAGACCTCATGCAAAATGGAATAAGTTTTTAGCATTAGATTATCCTACTGCAGAGAGTATTGAAAAATTTAATGATAGAAAAGCGAAAGGGCTTATTCCTGCAGACGCAAAAATTGGCGGAGAAATTGGCATTCATGGAACTTGGCCGCATGAAGAGTTTGCTGTTGACTTGTTTCAAAATTGGACTCAAGGTTGTGTAAGCACAAAAAATGAATATGTAAAAACCTTGTTCAATGCAATTCCTATTGGTACAAAAGTGATTATTAGAAAATAAACATTTTTCTAATTTTACAGTTACTGTAATTATTCAACCTAAAAAATTATTCTAAACTTATTGTAATTATACGCATGGCTATAACAAAACTTTCTGTAGACGATTTTATAGCATTTGCCAATAATCATATTGTATTAGATGTTAGAAGTGAGGGCGAATTTAATCATGCTCATATTCCTAATGCATACTGCTTACCCTTATTTAATAATGATGAAAGAAAGGTGGTAGGCACAACCTACAAACAAAAAAGCAGAGAAAACGCTATCAAAATTGGGCTTGAATATTTTGGTCCTAAAATGCCCATTATGATTGAAACCGTAGAAAGCATTTGTAAAGAAAAATATGGCAAATCAACAGGCAAAGAAACCATATTGGTACATTGTTGGCGTGGAGGCATGCGTAGTGCAGGTATTGCTTGGTTGTTAGACTTGTATGGCTTTAAAGTATACACACTTATTGGTGGTTACAAAGCCTATAGAAATTGGGTTTTGGAACAATTTACAAAACAATATCCCATTAAAATTATTGGCGGATACACAGGTAGTGGAAAAACCTATGTTTTAAATGAATTAGAAAAAAAAGGATTAGCCACAATTGATATTGAAGGAATAGCAAAACATAAAGGATCGGCATTTGGTGCTATAGGTATGGATATTCAACCAAGTCAAGAAATGTTTGAAAATGAATTGGCAAAAGCCTTAAATGTAGCAACTGAAAATGTTACTACAAATACACTCCCTTATATTTTTATGGAAGATGAAAGTCAACGAATTGGCTCGGTAAATATTCCAAAAGTATTGTTTGAATACATGCGTAAACAAACAGTTTATTTCTTAGATATTCCTTTCGAAGAAAGACTAAACCATATCTTAAATGACTATGGTAAACATCCTCAAACAGAATTGGTAAATGCCATAGTACGTATAAAAAAGAAACTTGGTGGTTTAGATGCTAAACAAGCAATTGGCTTTTTGTTAGAAGATGATATTAAAAACTGTTTTGCAATTCTGCTTAAATATTACGATAAGTTATATAACATTGGCTTACATAAACGGCAAAATGTTCAAGAACAAGTTTGTACAGTTGTTGGCTCAGTTGTACATGCCAATAATAACGCCTTAGCAATTATGAATGCCTTATCTGCAAATATGCACTAGCTAACAGTTCTATTGAAACATTGCAGGATGCATTAAATGCCATTTTGTTGCTAGTTGATAGGCATTTGCAGCGGTTAATATTGTTGCTTCATCGTATAAATTTCCAATAAAAGTAATGCTAGTAGGTAATTGATTTCGACTGTCGAAACCAGTAGGCACAACTACTACAGGATGACCAGTAAGATTTGTAATTGCAGTTTGATTACCACTTCCTCTTGTTGGGCAAATAATTACATCAAATTGCGTAAGCACATCATTCACTTTTTGCATAAGCAAATAACGATGTCTATTAGCATTAATATATTCTACAGCAGGTATTAACCTGGCAACTCTAAAGGTGTTTGGCCAATCATATTTTCCTTGAGCTGTTAATTGATCGTCAATATTATTACGAGTAAAATCATCAAAAGCAGCCGCACATTCAGCACTAATAACAACATCCATAATATTAAAAGAATACACACCACTATCAGGGAAAGCAATAGGTATTAATTCGGCTCCCATTTTTCTAAATTCTTGCAATACTTTCCATTCATTTCTAGTGGTATCTTTTATTCTATCAAAATAATTCTTTGCGTAGCCAATTTTCATATCCTTTACCGATTTCTTTACAGGATAATTGAATGGCATATTTACAGCACTAATATCTTTACCATCGGTACCATGTATGTAATGATACACAATAGCAGCATCTTCAGCACTTCTACATATTGGACCCACTTTATCTAAACTCCAACTCAAAGTCATTGCACCACTTCTACTGATACTTCCAAATGTTGGCCTTAACCCTGTAGCACCACAAGTAGCAGAAGGAGAAACTATGCTACCCCAAGTTTCTGTACCAATAGCAAAAGGAGCCAAACCTGCAACAGTTGCAGAAGCTGAACCAGCAGAAGAACCAGAAGATCCAAATCGTAAATTCCAAGGGTTTTTGGTTTGTCCACCATACCATTTATCACCTTGTGCTAAAGCCCCTAATGTAAACTTTGCTATTAATACAGCCCCTGTATTTCGTAATTGTTGATATACAAATGCATCTTCATGAATAATCTGATTTTGAAAAGGTGCAGCACCCCAAGTAGTTTTGTAACCCTTTACTGCAAACAAATCTTTTAACCCATATGGAATGCCTTGTAATATAGACCTATAAATACCTTTAGCCAAAAGCATATCTGCTTGTTTTGCTTGCATTAATGCAGTATCTTCTGTAATGGTAATTGTACAAAGCAAAGAATCATTAAACTTTTTTAATCGATCAATAAAGAAGTTAGTTAATTCAACAGAGGATATTTTTTTATTTTTTATAAGGCTGGCCAATTCTAAAATGGAATAAAAAGCAAGGTCGTTTTTATTAGTTGGCAATTGTACAGTATTGGGAATAATCCAAGTTGCTGGTAGTTGTTGTTTGTTAAACTGCATATTGGGCAAAACAGGGTTTTGCCATAATGTACTAGGTATATGATTTTCTAAAGTAAGTTTATGTTGTAACTTAAAATTTTCTAAATTTTCTTTAACACCTTCTAATAGAGTATCTATTTCTTTTTCTGTAAAATGAATATCAATTAAATGGGCAGATAGTTTTACCGCTTGTTTTAAAGTGTCTTGTGCTTGTACCTGTACATAGCAGCATATAATAGCAAGGCAAAATAATTGTTTCATAATGCCTAAAATACGTAATAATAAAATTTTTGAAGAATTTTATTTGAAAAGAAATAATGAATGCAACTTTATGTTACCTCATGAATTAAGAGTGGTAATTATAGGTTGATGCTTTACAGGAAAATTAACTG
>JBMLQZ010000238.1:0-11846 GCA_049241285.1 Chitinophagaceae bacterium
ATCTTCTTTACCCTTAATTTCATAGGTACATCCTCTTCCAAACAATGCCATTAAATATTAGAGCCTCAAGAAAGAAACAAAACGAACTAATTTTAAAATAGTTTCTGGCTTTTAGATAGAAATTCCAAAATATTAAAAAACATGGATATAGATTGTACAAAATTGTGTAGTAAATCAAGAGACCATGGAATTAAAATATATACTTTTTACTTTACAAAATATGGTACTTGCAAATAATGATTGCTATAGCGACTTTTTCTAAAATTTTCAATTTATTAAATTATAGAAGATTTTATAAGTAGAGCATTATACTAAAAATTCTTAGTATGAATTAACTTTTTATGACTAGCAAAGGGTAACATTGGTATGATATTTTTTATACTTTTTTAATTAAATCAAACATCATCAACTCAGATTCCATCCTTTTGTATCATCTTACAGAATTAAGAGGCTTTATTCAAAAGTTTACTTTTCATTTACATAATTTATAAAACCATATTTGATAAAAGAATATGAACTTAATGAAATTTAACTCTTTCTAATGGAACCTTTAATAAAACATCTTCTTTTGTTTCACATGTAGAATTTATTAATTGAACTCCTCTAGAATCTAGTAGCTCTCGATACGCTAAAAATGCTGGCTTAGCGTTATTTTCATACGAAATCGGCCAAAAAGATATATTATTTATAGAATCCTTATCAAAATAAGACTGTTGAGGATTCATTCCATAATTCATGTCAACACCTAATAAAACTATTTTTTTTGCACCCATATAATATGCCAATTGAATTGCTGAGAAGATTACAGAATTTCCTGCAAGATTAACTCTCTCATGCAATTGCGTAGAAAACTTTATCCCTGCCTCAACAATTTGTGGAATGTATATACGTCTATAAACTTTAAATAAAAATTCAGGTTGAATGAAAATTTCTGAATCTAATATATTATCTCTTTTAAAAGTCAAAAGGTTGTGTAAGGATTTAAAGGAAGCATCGAATAATGATTTATCGACAGAATTAAGCTCATTAAGCCGATACTGATCCTGTACAAACCAATATTTATTTTTAGGAGAGATTCTTTCAAGTAATTTGTAAGAACTATTTGTAAATATAACAATTTCACCATTTAACAAGCTTAAATTTTCTTTATTGAGAGATGGTCCAGCTCCGAGACAGAATACAACCTCATTTTTATGAATATTTTTAAATTTCATAATTTTTTTCCGGTTATGCATTTTTTTTACTTTGAAAAAAAGAATCCAATGCGTTAGAACCTCTTTCAACCAATATTTTAAAGAGAATATTCGAGAAATTATTAATTTCATAATAAGATTAATAGAGTGAAAAAAATATAATTAAATTACAATATACCTTTTTACTGCAGTAGTTTACAATTGATAATGTCATTTTTGACATTATATAGTTTCATACGAAAAACCAACACACATTAAAATAATAAAGATTTTATATATTTTTGGTAATGCCTTAACCATATCGGAAAATGAAATATTATCTAAAAGTTAACACATAATGAAGATTTTTAAGTATCCAAGCTAACGGCTTAATTATGTACTTTGCAGTAATTTCTATTCACGTCCAGAAAAACATATATTAAGGATCTATCAGTATATATAGATTGGATTCCTTGAAAGTGTTCATTATTTAAATAATTGCTATTGAGGTGTTTAAAGAAAGTTTTTCTATAAACAGCTTTAGCTTTATTTATTGTTAATGCAGGATTAACTAAACCATCGATATTCGTACCTAAACCGCTATAGGATTATTGAAACATCTTGTTTAGATTTATAAACAATATTTAATACGTAGTATTTCGAAATTAGCTTTTAAAAAGCAAGCAACACTTTTCAAAGGTTTTTCTTTTGTTGAAAAGCTTAAAACGGGCTTAATAAATCATAATTTTATTATAATTTATTAATTATTACTCGTTTGATTGATGCTAAATTGTTATTTATTATATCAGATTCAGTAAGTGCAACTAAATTTATACTGCCTATTCCGTATCTATCAAAGTCATAGATAATATAAATTGTACCATTTTCATCTTGAACTAAATCAGGGTAACTAACTTTTGCTCTGTTATCTATTAAAAGTTTATGCGGCCAAGTTTTTCCGTTATCATTTGATAGAAAAATTTTTAAATCATTTCGTGTTAGACTATTGTTCACCACGAGTGCTATTTTTCCTGATTTTAATCTACTTATATGAGACCTTGCTTCAGTTGTATTTCCTATAGCTGTAAATTTTTGGCAAGGTGTCCAATTTATAGCATCTTTACTGTTCGTAAAATAAATGCCCTGTCTAGTTCTTATCAAAGCTAGGTAACTAGTATCTGATAATTGAACTATTTGATGTTCATCTGCTTGAGAACGAATTATGTTTGAAATTGGAATATAACTTATGCTAGCATAATTTTCTAATTTCTTAATTCCATAATTTCCTTTAAAAACATTGACTTTTTGATTAATAAAGGAAAAACTCGGCCATAACCAATGAGAAATCGGGAATAAGACAGACTTACCATCATTCGTAGTAATTGGTTTATTCATCATTACCCCATTGGCAATTCTAAATGGTTTCTGTGTTCTAACAGTATCATTAACATAGCTAATTTTGGTATACCAAACACCGCCAGTACCATCCCAAATTCCAGTACCTGTGCATTTTGACCAACTTACATACAGATTATTATATTTATCTTTAAAGAAACAAACATCGAAATATCGCACATTTGACTTTTTAGGATTAATGATTAATTCACTTTGACGCCAAGTAATGCCTCTGTCTACACTTACCGCAAACATTAAGTAATTACCAGGCTGTTCATCTGTTCCACCAGACATCCAAGCAACATACAAATTGTTATTTCTATCAATTCCGATTGATGGTACTCCTTGATACTTTCGATTTAAAAAGGCAGGATTATTTGCCTGCTTTACAAGAAATTCACCGTCAAAAGCTTCTGTTTGTGGTATACCTGAAGTGGAATCGAATAAGTTGAATTGGGTGGAATCAAAAACCAATATAGGTTTATTGGTATCTACTCTTGGTGGTGTAGGTACAACTGGCATAACACCACTATCAATACTAAATTCTTTTTGGCACGAAAGCAGTAATAAAAAGCTAGGTAACCAAATACAATAATGTAACTTACAACGAATACGTTGAAATAATTGCAGAATCATAACAAACAGGAAAGGGTTGAAAATTGAAGAGCTATAAACTCGAAAAAGCTTCAATATAGGGTGCTAAAGCAGCTAAAGATGGGTTATTGTATCCTAAAAAATCAATTTTATTTACGCTTGATGCTTCGTAATCATTTGCAGAATCACCAATTAATACAATATCCTCTAGCGAATAATTGAACTGTTGAATAATGCTATTGACCAATTGTTTTTTGGGTGTTGGGCTGCCTTGAATGGTTTTAAAATATTGTTGAATATACACACCTCCACATATCTTGTTAAGTTCAACGCCATCAGATGCCGATACAATATGCATTTGCTGTGCAATGTAGTTTTTTTGTATATAGGCTACACTATCTGCAATTAATAAAGCCGGATTGATTAAATGCTGTAGCATGATTTCTGAAAAGGAATTGGCCAATACTGCAATTTTTTCATCCGTAACTGATTCGTTTTTAATCACTTCAAAAAAATATCGAAACTTAGCATATCTGCTAAGTCCACCGTTTGCTTTATGGTAAGACATTAAGGCATCTACCTCATTCTTTGGATATTCAGACAACACCAATTCAAACCCCTTATTTCGAATGGGCATGCTATCCATAATTACCCCATCAAAATCCCAAAAAATTACTTTATAGTCTATTAATTTTTTCATAAACAGCTTCTGCTATTAAAAAATCTTCTTCCCAGTCTATATCAATAGCCTGAATTGCATTTAATTCAAAACAATAGGGATTCAAACCAATTCTATCAGTATACTGTTGAAAATTAGTTTTACTATTAATGTAAAAAGCATGGTTTACTTCGTACAACACTTTTAAATCTTGTGAGTTGGGATATTTAATATTATTTCTATCCCAATTGGTAAAAGTAGCTTCTTCTGGACTCCACAAAAATTTTTGAAACTTTGTAACACTGTGTAAACTATCGTATTGCTTTTTTTCGATTACAAATTCGTGATAAATATTCAACGCTTTTTTATATACTTCTGCATTGCATAAGGGGGTAGTTGCGTGTACCCAAAAAATATGTTCGTTAGAACAAACAGTTGGTACATATTTAATTAAGTCTTCAACTAAAGTTGTACTTAAACAAAGTTCAGTTGGACGCTCAATAATTTTAATTCTACTATCATTAAATTTAGCAGCTATTCCCATTACATCCACATCATCAGTGCTAACCACTATTTCATTTATGAAATCTATTTGTAAAAGTTGTGCCAATTTAATTGCTGTAATACCCCCATCTATTCCTGCAAACTTTTTTACATTTTTTTTTATAACTCGCTTCGAACCAGCTCTTGTAGGGAAAAAGAAAGTGAAAAAATTATTATTCATTTAAAAAATCAATTTTAGGAATTAACTAAGCATTGCATACAATGATTTTGTTTGTAAAGAAGCATAACGGGTTGGTGTAATCGCTGAAAACATAACAGTTGGGTAATGCGACTTGAAAGATTTGAATAACATTTCATTTTCATCGCTTAAACTTCTTTCTTGTTGTGTTAGTAAGCCATCTTGATAACCATCGTATCCTACAAGTAATATTTCTTTTGCATCTAAGTTGATTGCCGTTTGCAAGGCAATGGCTGTGTGTGTATCAGCAGCTTGATTGGTAAATTGTATGTTTGATAACTCAAAACAATGGGCAGAAATAACAGCGGGGATATATGTACCCATTTTTCTAGGAAAAGGCGGCAGTACACAAGTACCATTAAAATCTACTAAGTCGGTAAATACCTTTTCTAGTCTATGACCTTCATTTCCTACTAAACAAAAATATTGATCAACTGGTAAAGAAGAATAATTAGAAGCATTCTTAGAACTAGCATGTACTAAACAAATATTGGTTTGTTGTAAAACAAAATTCTTGATACCATCAAAATGTGCCAAAGCATTAGCACCTCCACCAACAATTAAAACTGTATCATATTTTTTTGACGGTTTTAAAGGAGGTAGTTGTTCGTTATCTTCAACGCCATCTTTTTGATTTTGTAACGCTCTAATGATACTATTAAAGGAATAAATTTTCTTTGTTACCCACTCCATTACATCTTTCTGTGGCAATGAATTAGCACCAGAAACCATATAAGGCAAATTAGTACCCCAACCATAGTGTTGTTGTAATTTTTCAAAACTATCAACTACAGTACTTAATGCATTGAAGTTTACATCCAAACCATTTGTTGCATTTAATGAGGTAAGCAGTAACTCCGTTTTTAAATTACCTGCACCTCTTCCCATTCCTGTAATTGTAGCATCAATTATACTTGCACCATGCTCAATAGCTGTGAGGGAGTTAATTAATCCCAACTCAATATTATTATGACCATGAAACCCAATTTTGCAATTAGTTTGTGCTTTTACCAACTCAATAGTTTTGATAACATCACTAGGATACACACCACCATAAGAATCTACCATGTAAAAATAGTCGGCTACACTATCTACATATTTTAGTTCATCAATAAAACTGGAATATTGCCCCCATTTACTCATATACATCACATTGAATCCAACTTGAAAACCCAATGTTTTAATTTTTTCAGCAAGTTTTAGAGCCCTTGTAAGTTGCTGTGGATCTAAAGCAATTCTAACCATATCAATTAAACCTCCACAGGGTTTTAATAAATGATCAACATGCTCTGGCAATACATTTTTTTCATCGAAAATAATCACCAATTTCTTATTAGAAAAAGCTTTAGCTTGTTGCAAAACATAATCTGGACAGTAGAAATATTCGCCCAAATATTCTTTCATTGGATTATTCCGATATCCAATTTCTAAATAATCAACTGGTAGTTGATTCATGGCATCAAAATAAGTAGCAACAACTGATTTGCTAAAATCCCAATTTGTATAATAGCCCCCATCACGTAGTGTACAATCTAATATTTGCATAATCTCTACAATTTAATTCAAAACCAGCGAGTAATTTTTATACTACTATCTATCTTCCTATCTTCCGTTATAAAATTGTTATATCTGTTGCCAATCTAAAATTGCAGGAATAATGCCAGGACGAGCCCCTGCAAATGATTTATTGGTAGGGTCAAATGAAAAATCATCAACATAAAAAGCAACCACCTCTTCTTTAATGTCATATGACACTACACGCAACTTTCCTAAATTAATGGTACAGCTATACCTGCCCTTTTTAAGTGGATTAGGCAACTTAATTTTCCAAGTATATTCACCCACAGGAAAAGATTCTAAATATTGCTCGTTTAAATCTGTAAGAAAAGACCAGAACAGTTCCACACCATCTTTAATTAAACTGAGTATAGGGGTGAAGCCTGTAAGTTCCTCATTAATTTTAACTGTTAACTGAATGTACTTTTCGTCAAAAACATCAAACTCCGAACATTCAACTCCATTTTCGTTTAATACGGAAACTTTTATTATTTGAGCTATTGAACCATCTTTATATGGGAATAAAGCACTTGTTTTGATACTATCATCTAACAAAATATTTGATTGTTGGTAACCCAATACAACATCTTCAATAGAACCACTAGAAAGCAATTTACCATGATGCAATAAAATACCTTTATTACATAATGCTTTTATGGAAGCTATATTATGGCTTACAAACAGTACCGTTCTGCCCTCACCCTTGCTTACCTCACTCATCTTCCCTAAACACTTTTTTTGAAACTCTGCATCCCCTACTGCCAAAACCTCATCTATAATTAAGATTTCACTTTCTAAATAAGCCGCTACAGCAAATGCCAAACGTACATACATTCCACTACTATAGCGTTTTACGGGTGTATCTATATATCGTTCAACACCTGCAAAATCTACAATTGCATCAAACTTGCGTTTAATTTCATGCTTACGCATGCCTAAAATAGCTCCATTTAAAAATATGTTTTCCCTACCACTCAATTCAGGGTGAAAACCAGTTCCCACCTCTAATAAGCTAGCGATTCTACCCCTCGTTTTTATAGAACCAGTTGTGGGCTGTGTTACCCTAGATAATATTTTTAATAAGGTACTTTTTCCGGCTCCATTTCGTCCAATAATACCAACAGCATCACCTTGTTCAATTTCAAAATTGATATCTTGTAAACTCCACACATATTCGCTATTTCCTTTAGAAGTGCGATCATTGGCTTCTCCAATTTTTAAATACGGATCTTCTTTTCCACGTACCTTATGCCAAAACCGATTGATATCATGTGATAAAGCACCGGTACTAATACTTCCCAATCGGTATTGTTTAGAAATATTTTCTGCTTGTATAACTATATTGCTCATGTACTACATTAAAATTAAAATGTTACGCTATTTGATATCAATATGCTGCTCAATTGTCAATTATGAATTATTAATTCTCTTGTCTTTCTGAGGAATGAAGAATCTAATTCATAGCTAATAATTTATAATTTACTTGTCCTTCTAAAGAATGAAGAACCTCATAACTCATAATTCATAATTTGCTTGTCATCCTGAGTTTACGAAGGACCTAATTCCCAACTACACCGTATCCATAAAGCTTTTTTCTACTTTATTAAATAGCATAATGCCAAAAAACAAGGAACCCAACATAAATAATACAGGATACATCAATGCTTGAAAGCTAATAGAGCCACCTAGCAAAGCATTTCTAAACCCATCTACCAAGGCTGCCAAAGGATTCCACTGAAGTATGACATGTAATTCAGGATTTTTTGTGGCCAATACATCCATTGGATAATTCACTGCACTTGCATACATCAATAACTGAATACCAAAAGTCAGCAATACCGTCATATCTCTGTACTTAGTAGTAACAGAAGAAATAATAATACCCAACCCCAAACCAATACCTGCCATTAAAAACACGTACACAGGAATCATGAATAAATGAATACCTATATGAATTTGTTCTCCTTTCCATACGAAGTAGATAATAGTACAAATTAAGAGTAGAAACTGAATGCCAAACTGTACAATATTAGAAGCTACTACAGACAAGGGCATGATTAAACGCGGAAAATACACTTTACCAAAAATGCCTGCATTGGCAGAAAATACAGTAGAACAGCTGCTTAAACAAGAAGAAAAATAAGCCCAAATAACAATACCACTCATTTGAAACAGTACCGGATTCATGCCATTGGTAGAAATATTGGCAACCACATTAAACAACAATACAGAAATAGCCGTGGTTAAGGCTGGCTGAATAAAATGCCAAACCGGTCCTAAAATAGTTTGTTTGTAACGAGCAACAAAATCTCTTCGTACAAACAACACCAATAAATCACGATAATGCCACACTTCTTTTAAGTTGAAATCAAATAACCCCACCTTACTAGAGATTACATTTGTCCATTCTTCATGTTGTTGGTGAAATTTATTTGCAACTGTATCTTCTACCATATATAATTTATAATTTTTTATTTAATATACTCTATTTACTAAACCATCCCTCTTTTTTACCTGTGGTGTAGTAGTTATAGTTTCCATAATAATAGCCACCACCATATTTGCCCGTATACCCATAATAGCCATATCTACCCGTTGCCTTCACATTGTTAATCACCAAGGCTACATGCTGTAATTTTCCTTGCTGATACACAATTTCATTTAAAAAATCTAACTGACGCTTGTGCGTATACAACTGACGCACTACATACAACACCACGTCGCTATGCGCTGCCAATGCAAACGAATCACTTACAGGCCCTACAGGTGCAGAATCCATAATTACATAGTCATAATTGGCTTTTAACCAAACAATAAGATCTTTTGTACGTTCAGAAATTACCAATTCTGCAGGGTTTGGTGGTAAAGAACCTGTATTAAAAATATGCATATTGGGATACTCTTCTAAACTAGTAATCAATTCTGTAGGATCTTGCACCTGACCAATTAAATAATTAGAAATGCCCTTTGTGTTTTTGATATTACGTACAATTTTTAAACTCTGTAATTTACGCAAGTCAAATTCCAATAAAGCTACTTTTTTGCCTGTAACAGCCAACACAGTAGCCAAGTTTAAACTAATAAACGATTTACCCTCTCCACTTATAGAGGAGGTAACTAATATGGTTTTGCCTTGCTTCGAATCTATATCAACATTACCAAGATATTGCAAATTGGTACGTAAAATCCGAAACTGTTCTGCTATTACACTTCTATTATTCTTAATTACAATTTCTTCTACCGATTCAGCATGATTAATTTCACCTGCAATCGGAATAACTGTTTTAGAGGTAATATCTTCTTTACGGGTAATTTTATCATTAAAAAAGTCTAATAAAAATATGATGAGAATAGGGATAGCAAAGCCAATCAAAAGCCCTGTTAATTTAACCATAAGAGGCTTAGGACTATATGGAACATAATTTACACTAGCAGGATCCATTTTCTCGTAGTTCGATTTAGTAGATACCGAACTCAATTCAGTTTCTTCACGTTTTGATAACAAATAATTATACAATTGTTGCTTCAACTGTTTTTGTCGCAATATTTCTTCATAAACCTGCAGTTTCTCAGGCATTGCAGCTATTTTTTGGTTGTATTCATCATTCTTTTGTTGAATATCAGACATTTTAAGTTTGTACTCACTTCTAATGTTTTTGATAATTACAAACAAATCATTTTTTACAATTTGCAATTGTTTATTCAAATCTTCGTTTTGTTCCGATGTTTCATTGCGTTTTAATGCCAAGGTCTCTTTATCTAATTGTAATGCGTTGTATCTACTAATCGACTGATTTAAATTAGGGTCAATTATTCCATAAGAATTGGGTATAACCCTATTTTGAAACTTTACCGACTGCAACTGATTTTCTACTGTATCTAATACACGTAAATTAAATTCCATTGCTAATAAACTCGATTCTACAGGCATTAGTTTCGATTGATAATAATTATATTCACCATCAACACTTAAAAATCGGTTAACCTTTCGAAAGGCCAACAACTCTGCTTCAATAATATCTAAATCAGTTCCTACAACTTTTAATTTGTCATTTATGAATGTAATGATTTCTTTAGAGTATTCTTTTTTCTTCTCAATGTCTAGATTTATAAATTCCTGTACAAAACCGTTTAAGGTTTTTAATGCTCTTGCAGGTGAAGGAGAAATTAGGGAAATGGAAATAATACTCGTTTTTTCGCTATAGGGTGATACAATAATTTGTCCCTGAATATTGGCTACAGTTTGATTTATTGGTGTCCATTCAATGGTAAGAGTAGCTTCACCAGGCAATCTCAATTCTTGCAATAATTCTAATCGAAATTGATTACCATCTCTGTTAATTACTTCGCCCCAATTAAATGCAATGCTTTTACCATTTGCTAATGCAAATTGGGCTCCTTTTTTGGTTGGTGAAACAATGTTATAAGTGTATATTTTGCTAGAGTCAGCTATATGCATTGGTACAAATCGTACAGGACTATTACCAAACAATTCTTTGGTATTAATTCTACCAGAAACATAATAAGACACATTAAGTTTATTGTGAATAACTACACGTTTAATTAGCTCTGTTGAACGAATGGTTAATAATTCGTTCTCAATACTTACTGGTCTAGAGCCAAAAACAGCTTTTGTAACAATATCACTTTTATTTTCAGAAAAAGCACTCTTATCTGAAATTAACATCTTTACCGAAGAAAAATAAGTAGGTTCAGAGTATCGCAAATAAAGAAGTGAAGCAACTACAAATACTACTATAAAAAATAAGAATAAAGGCCAAAAACTCAAATATTTAAACAAGAGCTCCTTTACATTCACTTTTGAGTTCTGTGATGGTTGATTATCGAAATTTTGTAATTCTGTAGTACTCATGAAGAATATTTAATTGATGGTCCCTATCTAGCTAATGTATAAATTAAGAAAAACAAATTAGCGAAAGTTGTAAATAAATTAATCCCAGTTGTTCCTAATTGCAATGAAGTACCAAATTCATTGTTTCGCAATTGACGTAACCGATTTTTATTTTGACGTACGTATACAACATCATTTTGCTGTAACTGAAAAACAGGTGATTGATATACAGATACAGGGTTACTAATGTCTACCTCATAATACTTTCTCCTACCACTATCTTCTCTAACAACCAAAATATTATCTAATCTACCTCCCTGTAAAACATTACCACCAGAAACAGATAAAAAATCATACAGATTTACCCGTTCATCACCAAAAGTTAGCCTTCCTGTTCTAGCAATTTGACCAAATGCACAAATGGGCACTTCAGCAATTTGCACAAATACCCTCGGGCTTTTAACATATACCGATAACAATTTGGTTAAACTATCTTTCAACTGTGTACTTGTTAAGCCAGCAACTTGTAATTTCCCCAATTTTGGGTATTGAATAAAACCTTGATAATCTACTTGATAATTTGTACTAGGCATTCCACCTGGAATATTTCCAATACCACCGATGCTTACAACACCAGAATTTCCTGGCAAATTAAAAATAGCAGTTTGCTCTTGTTCTGAGGTCGCTTCTGTATTCAGCTGAATACGAATTCTATCAAATGGCTGAATTTTTAATTCCTTGTACACAATACGTGTTGTAGTATCCAATTTAGGTTGAAACAATTCAGTTTCTTTTTGTATTTGTTGCAAACTTTTACAGCTTGTAAAAGTAAGAAACAAAACAGAAAACAAGAAAAAAATACGTTGCATGATATAT
>JBMLQZ010000239.1:0-4360 GCA_049241285.1 Chitinophagaceae bacterium
AACGAACAATCTATAGATTTTAAAAAGTATGAAGAAAGAACCCAAGGCTTTACAGTTGCAGAAGACGTTGTATCGGGAAAAAAGCATGGAACCAATTTTACCATTCCCGCAAAAAAATTATGGGTATTAAGTTTGAAAAACTAATTTGAATTAATCATTAATCACACTTTGTAAACGTTATTTTTGCAGCCATGTCTGCTGAAAAAATTATTACAGATTTACAGAAGAAGAAATTCAAACCTATTTATTGGTTAGAAGGTGAGGAGTCTTATTTTATAGATGAAATAATGACTTATGCCGAACATAACATTCTTTCAGAAAGCGAAGCTGGATTTAATTTAAGCATTTTTTATGGTAAGGATGCTAATTGGGCAGATATCATCAATGCCTGCAAACGTTACCCAATGTTTGCAGAATACCAAGTTGTGTTATTGAAGGAAGCTCAACAAATGAAAGACATTGAGAAGTTAGAAAGCTATATTGAAAATCCACTTCCTTCAACACTATTCTTTGTAAGTCATAAAGAAAAAAAAATAGATGGTCGTAGTAAACTAGCCAAAATACTAAAAACCAAAGGCGAACATTTTATTACCAAAAAACTGTATGATAATCAAATACCAGATTGGGTAACGCATTTACTACAACAACAAGGACTATCTATACAGCAAAAAGCTTTATTGTTATTAGTAGAGCATGTAGGAAATGACTTAAGTAGATTACAGAATGAAATTGAAAAATTAACGGTTAACCTACATGGTAGAAAAAATATTACAGAAGACGACATTGAAAAATATATTGGTGTAAGCAAAGAATACAATGTATTTGAATTGCAAGAAGCATTGGGCAAAAAAAATCTTGCAAAAGCTATCAAAATCAATCAATATTTTGCTTCTAATCCTAAGGCAGCACCCATTCAATTATTACTGCCTGCTTTGTACAATTATTTTAGTAAAGTATACATGATTTTTGGTGTTCAAAGTACTGATGAAAAACAAATTGCTGCAGCCACTGGGCTTTCACCATTTTTTGTAAAAGATTATATTCAGGCAGCGAAACTGTATGGACAACAAGGCATAGAAAAAGTATTATTATTATTGCATCAATATAACTTACGTGTTGTTGGAGTAGAAGATGCAGGTACAGAACATGCTGATTTAATTAAAGAGTTGTCAGTAAAAATGATGCTTTAATCTTAGATGTTAAACCATCAAATTGATAAGAAGGGATTCATGCATACCAATTTTACACAATCATTTCACAAGCTTTTATTAATATAGAATTAGTATTTAAACAAAAGAATTTTACTGAAATAATAGGCTACTTTAAGTAAAAATTGAATTAATAGGATTCAGATTCATTTGGAAAAGAATGAGCCTTCACATCTGAAATATATGTAGAAACTGCAGTTTCTATCAGTTCTTGCATATTTAAATATTGTCGTAAAAATCTTGGTTTAAAACTATTGTTAATTCCTAACATATCATGCATTACCAAAACTTGACCATCACAATATTTACCTGCACCAATACCAATTGTAGGAATATGTACTTGTGAAGATATTTCCTTTGCCAACAGAGCAGGTATTTTTTCTAACACAACAGCAAAGCAACCAGCCTTTTCTAACAATTGAATATCATTTTTTAAAATAGCTGCTTCTTGCTCTTCTTTTGCTCTAACAGTATATGTGCCAAATTGATTAATGCTTTGAGGGGTTAAACCTAAATGCCCCATAACTGGTATGCCTGCGTTTACAATTCTTTTTATGGATTCAATTACATTTTCTCCCCCTTCTAATTTTACAGCATGAGCCCCTGTTTCTTTCATTATTCTTACTGCAGAAGCTAATGCTATTTCTGAATTTGATTGATAGCTTCCAAAAGGCATATCTACCACTACAAAGCTTCTATTTACAGCTTTCATTACGCATTGAGCATGATAAATCATGTGATCTAACGTGATGGGTAAAGTAGTTTCATTGCCAGCCATAACATTGCTTGCACTGTCACCAACTAAAATAATATCGATACCTGAAGCATCAAATATTTTTGCGAATGAATAATCGTAAGCAGTAAGCATTGAAATTTTTTCACCACTTTGTTTCATTTTCAATAATGTATTGGTGGTGATTTTTTTAATTTCTTTATAGGATGACATAGGGGGTGTTAATTTTTCTTTCTTCAAAATTTAATGATTTGAAAAGGTTGTTTACCCTTCACTTATTTCTGCATATAAACTTTTAATAAGTCCATCTGCTAAACCAATTTTTGGAACATGAATTTCTTCAATATCAGCCCATTTCATTACATTCATATAAATTAGCAAAGCAGGCACAATTACATCGGCTCTATCTTCTCTTAGTTTATATATTCTTGTTAATTCTTCTACTGTATAGCTACTTAATTCTTTATGAAAATCTTTTAATAATTGTATAGATAAAGGCTTACCATCCTTCTTCTTACTAAGTGAAAATATTTTATTAATGTTTCCACCACTACCAATAGCTTTAATGGGTAGGTTTGTTTTTGTATTTTGTTTTAAATGCAATCTCATTTCATCCCAGATTGTATCATGCACCAAACCCTTTAGAAGTCTTATAGTTCCTATATTAAAACTTTCTCTATACTTCATTCTATTATCGGTAAAAAAAGTAAGTTCAGTACTACCTCCTCCAACATCAATATATAAGTAGGCATAATTACTATCTAAGTCTTCTGCTATATGATTTTGATTAATGATGGTAGCTTCTTTATCTCCACTAATAATTTCAATTTCTATTCCTGTTTCTAATCTTACTTTTTTAATAATGTCTGCACTATTTTTTGCATCTCTCATGGCACTTGTAGCACATGCCCTAATATGTTGAACACCATAAGCTTTAAGTAAATGACTATAAGCTTTCATGGTTTCTAAAATCATGTTGCTTTTGGGTTTACTAATAACACCAGTTTCAAACACATCAAAACCTAAACGTAATGGAACCCTTATTAAATTAATTTTATTGAATTGAGGTTCACCTGTTATATTATTTACTACATCTGTTATTAAAAGTCTTGCTGCGTTGCTACCAATATCAATTGCTGCTAGTCTCAATTTTTTTAACCGTTTTTTGGTGGAGGTATAAATACGTTTCTATTTGGGAGCGTATTTTCTTTTTACCGCTGAAAGATACATAGTTATTGGTAAGTTCATTATTTAGAACACGAGCCTTAACGTTATCGCTTAATTGAATGTGAATAATATCTTTTATTTCTTTCTTAATTTCTTCATCAATAATAGGTATTGCTGCTTCTATCCTGTGATCTAAGTTTCTAACCATCCAATCTGCAGACGATATATATATTTTTTCTTTACCTGCATTATGAAATATAATTACTCTAGCATGTTCTAAATATTCATCTACTATGCTTATAGCTTTAATGGGGTGTTTAAACTTTTTATTGTCAATTATAGCACAAAAAATACCTCGTACAAGTAACTGTACTTTTACACCAGCAATAGCAGCCTCATATAATTTTTCAATTAAAATAGCATCGCTTATTGAGTTTACTTTTAGGATGATAGAGGCTGGGTTACCAGATTTTGCTAATTTGATTTCTTTGTCAATTTGCGTCTCAAATTCTTTACGCATACTTATAGGACAGAGTAGCAAGGTTTTGCATAATCTTAATTGAGCAATTCCTGCCTTCCAATTTTCTAAATAACGAAAAATTCGGTTTATATCGGCCATTACATTTCTATTAGAAGTGAGTAAGCAATGGTCGCTATAAACTTTGGCAGTTCTTTCATTCAAATTTCCTGTACTTACAAATCCATACTGAATAATTCTAGTTCCTACTCTTTTTTTAATGATGCAGAGTTTGGCATGAATCTTCATTTTAGGTACACCTAGTAATACTTTTACCCCTTCTTCTTCTAAAATTTTTTTCCATTCCAAATTTGCCTCTTCATCAAAACGAGCTTTTAATTCTAGCATTACTACCACCTCCTTACCATTTCTTGCTGCATTTACCAAAGCATTTATAACTTTTGAATTTGGTGCAAGACGATAAGCTGTAATTTTTATGGATGTAACATCAGGATCCATAGCTGCTTCTCTTAGTAAATCTATCACACTGTTAAATGAGTGATAGGGAAAGTTTAACATGATGTCTTTTTTAATGATAACATCTGTAACCCTCATTGAATTAGAAAGAGCAGGATGTGTTATTGAACTTTTTCTAGTGCTTTTGGTATTAAAAACATCTGGAAAATCCATGAAGTGGCGAAAATTATGAATTCTTCCTCCAGGAATAATATTGCTTTTTCTAGATAAATTTAAGCGTCTAATTAAATATTCCAATAGCCCTGCATCCATTTCTTT
>JBMLQZ010000240.1:0-1623 GCA_049241285.1 Chitinophagaceae bacterium
GAAGCCATATCGTACTTATGCATGTTTGCATTTATGGAAGTGGAAAGATTCTCCCATTAAATAATTTCAGTTGTTTTTTTAATAGCATATGCAGCCTCAACGATACATAGCACATTTAGATTTAGATAGTTTTTTCGTTTCTGTTGAAATGCTCAATAACCCTTCTTTAAAAGGAAAACCAGTTATTGTTGGCGGTACAAAAGATAGAGGTGTAGTAACCACATGTAGTTATGAAGCAAGAAAATTTGGTGTTCGTAGTGCAATGCCTATGAAAAAGGCTATGCAGCTTTGTCCACAAGCAATTCTTGTAAAAGGAACGAGAGGAGAATACAGTAGATATTCTAGATGGGTTACAGAAATAATTGCAGCCAAAGCTCCTTTATTTGAAAAAGCCAGTATTGATGAATTTTACATTGATCTTACAGGAATGGATAAGTTTTTCAATCCTTTTCAATGGACTATTGATTTGAGAAATGATATCATGGAGCAAACCAAACTGCCTATCTCATTTGGCTTAGCAAGCAATAAAATGATTGCAAAAATTGCTACAGATGAAGCAAAGCCCAATGGATATATGTTTGTTCAACCAGGCATGGAAAAAGAATTTCTAGCACCATTACCAGTAAATAAATTTTCTGGAGTAGGAGAGCAAACCTATGTTGCTTTAAAAGAAATGGGCATTTATTTAATTGGTGATATTTTAAAAAAGCCTGTTGAATTGTTAGAGAAAAAATTAGGCAAATGGGGTGCTGATTTGTATGTAAAAGCACAAGGCATTCATGTAGGTGAAGTGCAGCCGTTTCATGAAGCCAAATCAATATCTACAGAAAATACATTTGAAGATAATAAAACTGATGTTGAATTTTTATTAAGTGAATTAGTTAGAATGACTGAGAAAGTGGCTTTTGAATTACGAAAAGACGAGAAATTGGCAGGTTGTATAGCAGTAAAAATACGCTATCCAAATTTTGAAACTACTTCAAAGCAAGTTGCTATCAGCTATACTTTTAGTGACGATGAATTAATACCTATTGCTATAAAACTTTTTCACCAATTATATAGAAAAGGCAAACCCATTCGATTATTAGGTGTTCGTTTAAGTGAACTTACAAGTCATGTGTTACAAACCAGTTTATTTGATAATACAGAAAAGAAAACCAACTTGTATAAAGCCATTGATTCTGTAAAAAATAAATATGGTAAAACAGCTTTGCAAAAAGCAAGAGTAGTAAAGCAAGAGCAAAAAAAAGACCATCCTTCAATAGAAGAATAGTCTTTCTTTTAACATTTTTACTTTTTAACCCTTTAATAAACTTAAACAATAGTCAATTCTCTTTGTGGTTGCTTCTTTTCCAATTAAATGAGCAATTTCAAAAACGCCTGGTCCAAATTTTCCTCCAACAAGCATGATTCTAAATGGTAGCATTAATTCTCCTGGTTTTAAAGAAAGGCTAGATGCCAATTCTTTAAAATTGTTTTCAAGTATGGCAGCATCAATTGTTGGTAGGCTATTATAATTTGCCACTAGTTGTTCAAAGAATGCTTGTTTAGTAGCATCCCATTTTGGTTGAATTGCAGCAATGTCAATTTGTTTTGGATCAGTAAAAAAGAAAGCAGCTTGTG
>JBMLQZ010000241.1:0-1863 GCA_049241285.1 Chitinophagaceae bacterium
TTTAATGTTGTTGCAAGGGGTTATTGATAGTCCAGATATTCCATTAAACGTTAGTCGTAGCTATTTACAAGGCGATCCAAATGTTCGTAAAATAAATAGCCATATCACTAAAAAAGTTGCAGATAAACTAGATGAAATTTTCAGAAATGATCGTACTTCTTTCGAAGATAAATGGGAAAGTTTAGGCCTATTTGTGAAGTATGGTATGATGACTGATGACAAGTTTTTAGAAAAAGCCAATAAGTTTTTGGTGATGGAAAGTGCAACTGAAAAGAAATTTTTTACGTTGGATGAATACAAAACTGCAACTGAAGCTTTGCAAAAAAATAAAGATAGTAAACACGTAATTATTTATACCACAAATCCTATACAACAAGACGCTTACATACAAGCTTGTGTTGCAAAAGGTTACGTTGTTGTAAAAGCAGAAACATTGGTAGATGCTGCATTTATTAACCATATGGAAATGAAATGGGAGAATGTAAGCTTTACAAGAGTTGATGCTGATATAGTAGATAATTTGATTGATAAACAAGAAAATACCGATTGTGTTTTAAGTAAAGATGATACCGAGCGTTTAAAGAAAATGTTCGATTTCCCTGCATCTGATATGCACATTACTGTTGAAGTAAAAGGCTTAGTAAACAACACAGCACCAGTTGTTGCTACTCGTCCTGAATTTATGCGTAGAATGAAAGATATGGGAGCTGCTGGTGGAGGAATGACAGCCTTTTATGCTCAAATGCCAGATGAGGTTACGCTTACGGTAAACGGTAACCATCCTATTTATACATCGTTGCTTAACGAAGCAGATATTGATAAGCAAGAAAAGCAAGTGAGAAACCTTGCAGATTTAGCATTGCTATCTCAAGGCTTATTAAAAGGTGCTGAGCTTACAAACTTTATTAATAGAAGTGTTGAATTAATGAAGGCAAACTAAAAAGTATATATATACATATTTTTAAAAGACCGGCATTGTCGGTCTTTTTTATTATAAATCATCATAATTTATTTACATATATTTACGATACTATCTTTTAAATTTTATTTTTTTCATATTTATGTTGGTAAAAACCTTTGGCAGTGCAGTTTATGGCGTAGAAGCAATTACAATTACTATTGAAGTAAATGTAAGTGGTGGCGATTTAAAATATTATATAGTTGGTCTTCCAGATAATGCAGTAAAAGAAAGTATACAACGTATAGAAAGTGCTATTAAAACCAATGGGTATACTATGCCACGTACCAAATTGGTCATAAATATGGCTCCTGCAGATATTAAGAAAAGTGGATCAGCTTTCGATTTACCTATGGCTGTTGGTGTGCTAGGTGCATCTAGTCAATTACACGATATTGATAAGTTGAAAGATTATGTAATTATGGGTGAATTGAGTTTAGATGGAAGTATTCATTCTATAAAAGGAGCATTACCCATTGCAATACAAGCTCGTAAAGAAGGTTACAAAGGATTAATTGTTCCAAAAGCAAATGCCAGAGAAGCTGGTATGGTAAATAATATTGAAGTATTTGGAGTTGAACATTTATCTGAAGTGGTTAATTTTTTAAATGGAAAAATAGAACTACAACCAATTGACGTTCAAACAAGAGAGGAATTTTTTAATAATCAATACCAATTTGAATTTGATTTTACAGATGTTAAAGGGCAAGAAAATATTAAACGAGCTTTAGAAATTGCTGCTGCTGGTGGTCATAATGCTATTCTAATTGGTCCACCAGGTGCTGGTAAAACCATGTTGGCAAAAAGATTACCCACCATATTGCCACCACTTACATTACAAGAGGCTTTAGAAACTACAAAAATTCACAGTGTTGCCGGTAAATTACCAGAAAATGCATCGCTTA
>JBMLQZ010000242.1:0-3419 GCA_049241285.1 Chitinophagaceae bacterium
TTGTTTTTCATCATAATTATCGCCAATCCAATTCAAACCTACAAAACCAATTGCATTTTTCTTTTCAGAAACTACTTTCACCACATCCTCACTATTTTTTGCTGCAACAACATTAGCCCCAAATGGTTTATTTTTAAGGATACTATCTTTTAAATATCGAACAGTGCTAGTAGCATTTTTACCATCCATTACAGCTTCCATATTTATTTTACCGCTAAGTATGTTTTCCAATTTTTTGATTGTAAAAACACTGTCATCGGCTGCTACATTTATAATTACTGCAACTGCATCGTAAGCTATTAAATCGAACTGAGCTCTAAATTGTAGCTTTTGTTCATAAAATGTTTGCTCTTGCTCGTTTAAACCTCTTGCAACAATTATTAGTCTTTTACTATCTTTCTGCAAATCTCTAAAACAATCAGCCTCAGATTTATATGAAGCAATAATATGAGCATTTGGAAAGGTAGATTCATACACTTTTATTTGCTCTTCAATTACAGGTTTAAAAGTTTCGTCTACACTTATATGTATAGTTCCTTGTTTGGGAGAATCTCTTTCATCCTTTACTGTATTGTTATTACAACTAACAATAACAACAACTAGCAACAACAAACAACTTATACTTTTACTTCTCATGTTAATAATCTCTCTTTACACCACGATACATCCTAAATCCTCCATATAACAAACACAATCCTCCAAAAATATATCGAAACAGTTTATCAAATTCTGCTATACCTTCCAAATTCAATTGCTTAGCAAAAAACATTACAACAGCCATTGAAAGTATTAATAAAGCCATAGTTATGTCTTTAGCCATTCTTGCAACTTCAAAGCTTTTTTTCTGTTTTTCTCTAAAATCTGTTTCCATTTCAGAATATTTGTGTTGTTAGAGGGTTGGCAATATAGTGAATTTTGTTTTTTTGCCCTACCGTAAAACAAAATAATGTTTCAACTTTAAACATCATTTAATATTCAATAGGTTAATTCGTAACAATTATTTCTAAAAAGATGCAGATTGCTCATAATTCCACAAGAATAATTGTAAGTAATTATCCAATGACTAAAACTTTTAATTAATTATTGCATGAAAATATTAATGGTATGCTTAGGAAATATTTGTAGAAGCCCATTAGCTGAAGGTATTTTACAAAACAAAGTGAAAAAACACCAGTTAAACTGGAAAATTGATAGTGCAGGAACCAGTAATTACCATATTGGTGAACCACCACATTACCTTTCTCAAAAAGTAGCATTAGCAAATGGCGTTGATATTAGTAATCAAAAATGCCGACAATTAACAACCAATGATTTTATAGAGTTTGATAAAATTTTTGTGATGGATAGCAATAATTATATTGAAGCAAAAAAAATTGCTGGTAAAAATTGGAATGAAAATAAAGTATCGTTACTGTTAAATGTGATATATCCACACCAAAATAGAGCTGTACCAGATCCATGGGGAGAAAAAGAAGCTGCTTATCATGAAGTTTATAGATTAATAGATCCAGCTTGTGATGCAATTGTAGAATCTTATAGAAAACATTAAAAAAACGTAAAGAATTAATTAGCTACAAAGCATATTGACTATTGAAAAAAATGAGCAATATATTTGCCGCCAATATAGTAATGAACCTTTTATGGCAAAAGTGAATGTAGGACTACCACAAGGAACAAGAGATTTTTCTGCAACTGTTGTACGAAAAAGACAATATATTTTACACACCATTCAACATGTATTTGAATTATACGGATTTACTCCATTAGAAACACCAGCTATGGAAAATCTTGAAACGTTAATGGGAAAATATGGCGATGAAGGCGATAAACTTATTTTTAAGATACTGAACAATGGCTTAGATAATGTATTGAAACACGAAAAAATAAAAGAAGATTTTGAAATAGTTCTTTCAGGAAAAAATGCAAAAGGTATTACTGAAAGAGCATTAAGATATGATTTAACTATTCCTTTTGCTAGATATGTTGCCATGAATTATGGTCAATTAGCTATGCCTTTTAAACGATACCAAATTCAACCAGTTTGGAGAGCAGATAGGCCACAAAAAGGTAGGTACAGAGAGTTTTATCAATGCGATGCAGATGTGGTTGGTAGCAACAGTTTATTAAATGAAGTAGAGCTAATAAATATATATGCTACCGTTTTTAAAAAATTGGGAATACCTGTAGAAATTAAGATAAATAGTAGAAAAATATTAGCAGCACTTGCTAGCGTTTGTGAAAACGCAGAAAACCTAACTGCTATAACAGTTGCAATAGATAAACTAGATAAAATTGGGATAGATAAAGTAAAAGAAGAATTAGCAACAAATGGATTATCAGAAGGCCAAATTATTATTATTGAAAAATACCTAAGTATTAAAGGAAGTAATACGGAAAAAATTGCTTTAATACAGGAACTTTTGGGTGAAAATGAGATTGGAAAAAAAGGAATAGCTGAATTGGAATATGTTATGCAATTCAATTCTAAAGAAGCATCAAAAGAAATGATGGTAGTTGATTTTACTTTAGCAAGAGGGTTAAATTATTACACTGGAATTATTTTTGAAATAAAAGCCAAAAACGTACAAATGGGTAGTATTGGAGGAGGCGGAAGATATGACGACCTAACCAGCTTATTTGGAGTACCCAATGTACCAGGAGTAGGCATAAGTTTTGGTGTAGATAGAATTTATGATGTTATAGAAGAGCTTCAACTTTTTCCAGAAACTGTTCATGTAGGTACAACAGCTTTATTTTTTAATTTAGGTTTTGAAGAAAGCAAGGTAGCTTTTGAATGGATGCAACTTTTAAGACTACAAAATACAAGCTGTGAGCTTTTTCATGAGCCCACTAAATTAGATAAGCAATTTAAATATGCCGAGAAAAAACAAATACCATTTGTAATTATCATTGGCAGTAAAGAATTAGAAGAGAAAACTTGTATTATAAAAAATGTAATTTCTGGCGAACAGAATACATTTACAAAAGAACAGTTATTGAATTTTTCATTTTCATAACTCATTATTTCATATTTAATAAAAACAAAACAATGAAACAGTTTATTTGTGCATCTGTATCTATTTTAATTGCAGCAATTGCTATAGCTCAACCTCCAAAAGTAGCTGCAGACAAGGGAGCTAAATTTGGCAAACCAGTTGAAACACAAAAAGCAATTGATGTAAATGATTTAGCGAAAAATTTAGCAACAAAAGAAAGCGAAGAAGTAAATGTAAAAGCTGAGGTTGTTGAAGTATGCAAAGCTGAAGGATGCTGGATTAAAGTAAAAACAGCTAATGGAAATATGATGGTAAAAATGAAAGATCATGCTTTTTTAGTTCCTTTGGCATTGAATGGCAAGCAAGTAATTATTAGTGGTACTGCTGTAAATAAAGTAACTACTGTAGCTCAACAAAAACATT
>JBMLQZ010000243.1:0-2055 GCA_049241285.1 Chitinophagaceae bacterium
ACAACTTCAGAGGCTCCATACCATTCATATCCATTAAAATTTTCAATATTAATTGGCTCATTTTGATTCATTGCAGGTATTTGCTCAATATTATTCACTGGAATGGCAGTGTTAATTTTTGTCAATATCTGAAATTTTAGTTTATCTGTTTTATTAATAAAATCTCCAACTAATTGTGTTCTAAATATTATATCTGTTTTATCATCTTTATTCACGTCAATTGCTACATTACTTTGTAAATATTTTACTTCTTTATCAAGTAAGTTGGTGTACTCCATTTCTACTATTGGGTTTGGTAATAGTGTTGAAGGGGTGCTTGGATTTTTTTTACAAGATGTAAATGCTAATAAGCAAGTAGTTAGTAGGGTTACATAAGTTTTCATGGTAATATTTTAATACAACAAAATTGTATTAAAAAAATGGGTAATGAAATCACATATTGATGTGAAAAATCTGATAGAGCATATTATTTTGTTCCCCATTCCCAAAGTCCAAAAGCTATCTTTTTATCTATTGGTTTGCCAGATTGCTTTAAGCAAGTTATAATTTGGCCTTTGTGGTGACTTTCATGAGCAATAATATATCCCAAAAAGGCGGTAGGGTGTGGTTTAAAACCTTTTAACTTTCCTTCAGCTAAAGCTTTTTATAACATAATTGAAATGGCTTCTCCGCTTTTTTCAAGCTGAAGTTGCAAAAGGTTTTTGGTGATGTTTTGTTTTTCAATTTTCAACACTGAATTTAATAATTCTGGTGCTGCTTCTTTCAGCCACATTAACCTAACGTTGTGTATGTGTGCAAAATGTTCTCCTACGGTTCTGCCTTTTGACAAGCTTATTGCTGATAACGAATCTTCATGAATAGCATTTAGTAAATACAAGTTTATTCTATTGCTTATTTGCCATGTTTCAATAATTGCATTCATATGGTTCTTAAAGCGGTATTGTAGATTTTTGTATAATGGATAGATATCATTGAGTTCTACTTTTTATGAAAAGAGTTATACAATTTTATCTTTAAATGCTTTTGCCACAGCTTCGCTCTTAGAGTTTACGTGTAATTTTTCGTATATTTTTTTAATGTGACTTCTAACTGTATCAATTGCAATAAACATTTCACCTGCAATCATTTTATAGCTAAATCCATCTACCAATAATTGAAGCACTTGTTTTTCTCTATCAGATAAATGATAATCAGTACCCTTTTCACTATTCATAGACGAAAACATTTGCAGCACTTGTGTAGCAATAGATGCGGTCATAGGTGCTCCACCAGTTTGAGCTTCAGCAATATATTCTAATAGTTTGCTTGGAGGCGTTTTTTTAAGAATGTATCCATTGGCTCCATTACTAATTGCCTGAAAAACATTTTTATTGTCATCGAAAACTGTAAGCATTAATATTTTAACAGAAGTATTTACAGCTCTTATTTTTTTTAAGCCTTCTAATCCATTTGTTCCTGGCATATCAATATCCATTAATACCACGTCTGGTTTCCATGCATTAATTTCATCAACTACATTATCGCAGTTTTTATAAGATGCTAAAACACTAAATCCTTCTGTACCATCAATTAGCATGGTAAGCCCTTCTCTTAATTGAGGATTGTCTTCGTATATAAGTAGTTTGATCATCATTTTTTTTGTAAAATTAAAGTTGAAAAAGAAAATTAAAAATCACATAAACATGTATTCTTTAAAATCCTCTTCCACCTGTTAACACACTATAAACAGGTTGGGCATACTTTTTCATGAACATAGCTAAAAGTATACAAACAGCATTAATTATCATGGGTAAAATAAGAAACGTTAATAAACGATATAATGGCCAAGTATTCATTACCATAAAACACATTTCGGTACAATAAGATAATAGTGGCACATGAAACCCATAAATAAAGAATGAATATTTACTTATTTCTCTGAAAAATGGATGCTCTAAACTTTTGATTGATAAGCTATTTACACTATACCAAACACACAATATTCCTACAACTACCGAAAGGTTATATAAAACTAATATTGTAATGGTTGTTGATAAAGGTTCTGGTGCAAGTTCA
>JBMLQZ010000244.1:0-4976 GCA_049241285.1 Chitinophagaceae bacterium
ATATGGATAGGCACTGTTGGAAACGGTATTTACAAACTTAACTTAAGTAAAGAAGGAAATTTTTTATCTCTTGAACGTTACAATCAAGCCATGAAAATGAATTACAATATAGCCGACAATAATATATGGTGTTTTTATAAAGATAATAACGGAACACTATGGATTGGAACAGATGCTGGGCTTCTGTTTAAAACAAAAAATTCAACCACCATAACACAATTAAATACAAAAGATATTATTGATAAAAAAATAATGGGAATTGTTGCAGATGACAATGGAAATTTATGGTTAACAAATTCACATGGGCTTATTCGTTATAACATAAAACAAAATACTGTAAGACGCTATTCGTATAACGATGGACTACAATCTAGCACCTTTACAGAGGCTATTGGAAAAGGAAAAGATGGCACTTTATATTTTGGTGGTATTCATGGAATAGATTTTTTTAATCCTAAGCAAATAGCCATTAATCCATACAAATCATCATTAGTATTTTCCGATTTTCAAATACATAATGTTAGTATTCATCCAAACAAAGAATATTTTGGAAAAACGGTGTTAGCACAATCTATTAATGCAACAGAAGAGTTTACGCTTAATCATAATCAAAACGATTTTTTGTTTGAATTTACCGGTACAAATTTTGCCAATACTACAGAAAATCGTTTTCGTTTTAAACTAGAAGGATATGATACTGGTTGGATTTATCAAACAGGTAGATATCGCTTTGCTAGTTATTCTAATTTAACCCCTGGCAAATACACATTTTGGGCCGATGCTGCTAATAGTGATGGTATTTGGAGTAATGCACCAAAAAAAATAGTTATTCATATTTTACCAGCTCCTTGGTTTTCAACATTAGCTTATCTAGCCTACACATTTATACTAATAACTATTATTGTTGTATTTATTGCTTTACGCAACAAACAACAGCGTTTAAAACACGAAATAGAGGTTAGAAATATTTTACACGATAAAGACAAAGCCATAAATGAACTTAAGTTAATGTTTTTTACCGATGTGGCTCATGAATTTAAAACACCACTCTCATTAATCATAGGCCCTTTAAATGATTTAATAAATAATACCATTAAAGAGGAACAGCGAAATTTTTGCTTTAAGGTAATTTCAAGAAACACCAAAAGAATGATGTTTCTAGTAAATCAACTATTAGATTTTAGTAAGTTAAACGATAATAAAAACATTCTAAAAATTTCAAAAAGTAATCTCTCTGCATTTATTCATGAAATAACAAAATCATTTTTATGGCAAGCACAGAATGATGGAATTAATTTTAAAGTGATTGCCCCTGAAAATATTGATTGTTATTTTGATAGAGACTTAGTAGAAAAAGTATTGTATAATTTACTTTCTAATGCCTTTAAATATACCCCTGTTAACGGAACGGTAATAGTAGAAATAAAGTGTGTTTGGAATAATGAAAATCAGATTGCAAAAATTATTGTAAGAGATAGTGGCAAGGGCATACCAAACGAACAAAAAAGTAAAATATTTGAACGTTATTTTCATGATAATCAAAGAACTGCTTCAGGTATTGGCTTACATTTAAGCTACACACTTATTAATGCTCATAAAGGTCAAATAACAGTGGCTGATAACATTAATGGAGGTACAGAATTTACAGTATCTATACCTGTTTCAAAATCAAATTATGAAGAGTCCGAATTTTTTGTAGAACCAGAAGAACAAATAGGTGTTGAAGCATTTTTAGAATTACCTGAAAACACATCTCATGCATTAAAAGAGGAACAAGAAAGTGTTTTAATTGTTGAAGATGACCATGATTTAAGAGAGTATTTAAAGAATTGTTTAAAAGCAAACTACACAATAATTGAAGCTCATAATGGAAATGAAGGTGTAAAAAATGCTACTGAAAAAATACCCGATATTATTGTAACAGATATTATGATGCCTGAAATGGACGGTATTGAAATGTGCAAACAGTTAAAAGCAAATTCAGACACATCACATATTCCTATTATCATTTTAACTGCTAATAGTGCTAAAGAGCAACAAAGAGAAGGATTAGAAGCAGGAGCTTTTGATTATATTACCAAGCCTTTTGATACACAAGCATTACTAAAGAAAATTGATAATATTGTTGAGTCTCGTAAAAGCTTACGTAAATCTGTATTTAATCCTACTTTATCAATAGATACAAAAAAAAATTACACTTCTTTTGATCAGAAATTATTGCTTAATGCTGTAAAAGTGATTGAAGACAATATAAGTGATGAATATTTTTCAGTAGAAGATTTTGCGAAAGAAGTTGGCTTTAGTAGAATGCAGCTTCATAGAAAATTAAAATCGCTGGTTGGCTGCTCAGCAACTGAATTTATTAATAACATTAAAATTAATTATGCCACTAAAATGTTTGACAATGGATGTGACAGAGTAAATGAAGCCATGGATGCTGTTGGTATAACTAGTTACTCTCACTTCAACAAACTATTTAAAAAAGTAAACGGTAAAACAGCTTCAGAGTATCTTAAAGATAAATCTTAACAAGCCTATTACATCATTAGGTTATTCTGTTGTATCATAAAAAAGGGTATCATAACATTTGTC
Source organism: Chitinophagaceae bacterium (assembly GCA_049241285.1). Lineage (GTDB taxonomy): Bacteria > Bacteroidota > Bacteroidia > Chitinophagales > Chitinophagaceae > Parasediminibacterium. Next base: position 2,593 of record JBMLQZ010000244.1, read on the forward strand.
ATGATACCCTTTTTATATTGATTGCTTGCTTAGAGAAATGAGATTAATTTCGTTATTACAATTCTTCTTTCTTTTTCTTCTTTAATTTCTGAACACCATAGCCTACACCTGCTGCTATTAACAAGCTAAGTCCTCCATCTACAGGTACATCATTCACATCATCATCAAAAGCTGGTTGTGCATGTGTTAAACTTGGTATTATTAACGCTACTATAAAGCATAACGTAACAATTGTTTTTATTTTTTTTGGCATACTCCTTATTTTATTTTTGAATAGATAGTTAAAGTGTTCAATAGTTTAAATTCACATTGAACTCTTTAACCTATCTTTTTCGCTTCTTGTATATTAGTTAATGGTAAAACATGTTATTCCCTTTTTCATTACTCTACAATTACTGTTTTTGTTACAGTGCTTGCTCCATTGGTAATAATCATATTATATTTACCTGTTGGCACATTGCCTATTCCAATTGTTTCAATTGCATTGCCTCCATTGTGTACCATTTGTTTATTAGCAACTTCTTGTCCTAAATTATTTAATACTCTCACCGTATAAACACCTCTTTCTATATCAGTTAATTGTAAGTTTACTACACCACCTTTTACTGGATTTGGATATACTTTAAAGCTAGCTGACTGTTTACCAACGTTTACGTTTACTACTTGGCTATACTTTATGGTTCCATTCTTTTCAATAGCTTTTACTCGATAATAGTTGTTGCCATTATTAACGTTTACATCTAACCAAGTATAATTATTGATTGCTGTATTCTTTGCTTCTAGTGTTGCACCTTTAGTAAAACTGCTACCATCCTTACTCTCTTCTACTTCATAAACATGCATATTTGTTTCATTCGATGTAATGAAGCCTACTTCTATTGCTATACCTTTTTGTTGAGCTGATACACTTATAAAATTAGTTGGTAAAGGAGTAGTACTAGTTGTAAACAATAATTCAAATCGATTATTCCCTTGACTTAAAACATCTGATGTTACTGAAAAACTGTAAGGACTGTTTGCTGTTAGCAGATGTTCTACATTCAAATATTTGTCTTTTAATACAACTGGCAAACCATTATTTAACCTGTTGTTGCTTAATGCAATCTCAAAACTGTTTTGTAAGGTTGATGTAAAACCTAGTGGTATTTTTGTAGTTGAAGATATGGGTCTAGTATCTAATGTTAATGCTTCACTTTCTGCTGATAATGTAAATACATTTACATCTGGATTCATTAGTTTACTACCATCTTCCATTAGCAACTTGCTTGCTGTTGCATTCATATCATTTCTTACAAAAATTTTATCAGCATAAGTTCCATTATAATTTATCTGTAATTCTAATTGATCAGGTGTTGGTTGCATTTTAAATAAATTGGCTGTAGCACTTGCAACCTTATTGTTCTCTGTAAACGCTAATGTGGTTGCTGTTGTAGGCTGTACAAAGAAAGCACCATTCATTGCTAAATTATATGCTCCACTACCTTTTGTTAAAGGTACATAAGCACCTCTTGTAACTGCATTGGCATTCCATACCCAATACATCGTACCAATGTTGCTTGTCGCATCAATCACTGAACCTATATCTGTTGGTGATGGATATGGATTACCCACAAAATGAAAGTTGCCAGCATTGGTTAGGTTGATGTTTTGGTTTCCTGTATTTACAGCTCCTGTTACATCTAATGTTACTGCATTTGGTGCAGGATTAACGCCAGTTAATGTGGCAGTTTGGGTTCTATCTCCTCTTACCAATACCCTTGCTCCTCTATGTTGTGCCCAATTAGCATCACTTGTTGAAGTGAAAGCTGTCCATGCATTGCTTGCATCATTAAACCAAAAACTAGATGGTTCATTAGTTGCAGTTGCATCGAAACCTGCTCCTGAACCAGTTACAAAAATATCATCTACCAAACTGCTCATTGCTTGTGCTGTAGTAAATGGATGGCTTAAAAAACGAAACGCTCTACGACCACTTGGAATAAACAATTCTGTGGTTACATTGCCCGTAATTGTACCTGCTGAATTGGCTATTCTTGCTGTACCAGATACGGTACTTTTTAATACTAAATTATCGCCTGTATTTAAAGTAGCTCCTGATGCTACTGTTACCGTTCCATTCACAGAAAATATATTACTACCAACACTTAGTGAACTTCCAGTATTTAAATAAAGACTATTTGCTGCTCCATCTGCTCCTAAAACTGGCATATTCCAAGCATAGGTAGGTACGGTTACATTGGTTGTTCCACTTGCAGCTATTCCATCATTCCAGTTAGTTGCAGTACCATAACTAGCGTTTGTATAACCCATAAATAAACCTGGGATAGTTGCATATTCTACAGAACCTGCAGAAGGTGTGGCACTTCTTGTAGCACCAGTATAAT
>JBMLQZ010000245.1:0-2868 GCA_049241285.1 Chitinophagaceae bacterium
TTTCTGCTGTACCAGTCATACCACAAAGTTTGTGGTACATTCTAAAATAGTTTTGAAGCGTTACTGTAGCATAAGTTTGAGTAGTGGCTTCAATTTGCACATTTTCTTTGGCTTCAATTGCTTGGTGTAAACCGTCAGAATAACGTCTTCCATCTAAAATACGACCGGTTTGTTCGTCAACAATTTTCACACTTCCTTCCATTACCACATATTCCACATCTTTATCAAATAAAGTATATGCTTTTAACAACTGCTGTACGGTATGAATACGATCGGCTTTTACAGAATAATCATTGATGACAGCTTCTTTTTGATGTAATTTTTCATCTGCATTAAGATCGCTTTTATCAATTGCAGCTAGGCTTACACTAATATCTGGTAAAATGAAGAAATTAGGATCTTCGCCAGATTTGGTAATCAATTGAATTCCTTTATCGGTAAGCTCTACAGAGTTATTTTTTTCATCAATATAAAAGTACAATTCTTCGTCTGCTTTTGGCATTTCTCTAGACTGATCTGCCAAATAATAATTTTCGGCCTTTTGTAGTTTAACCCTCATTCCTGGCTCACTCAAATATTTAATGGTTGCACTGTTTTTGGGTAAACCTCTGTGAGCTCTAAATAAAGCTAAACCACCATCTTTTGGATCGTCGTTACCTTCTGCAATTTTCTTTTTAGCCTCATTTAAAAATCCATTCACAGCCTTTCTTTGAGCCTCTACCAATTTTTCAATTCGTGGTTTTAATTCAAAAAATTGCTCAATATTATCTTGCTTACCAATTGGCCCACTAATAATTAAGGGCGTTCTTGCATCATCAATTAAAACACTATCCACTTCATCTACCATAGCAAAATGATGTTTTCGTTGCACCATTTCTTCTGGATTATGCACCATATTATCTCTTAAGTAATCAAATCCAAATTCGTTATTAGTACCATAAGTAATATCGGCTAAATAAGCATTTCTTCTTTCTGCTGTATTTGGTTGATGTTTATCTATACAATCAACTGTTAACCCTAACCATTCAAAAATGGTTCCATTCCATTCACTATCTCTTTTTGCTAAATAGTCGTTCACAGTTACAATGTGTACACCTTCACTAGCCAAAGCATTTAAGTATGCAGGTAGAGTACTTACCAAAGTTTTACCTTCACCGGTAGCCATTTCTGCAATTTTACCGCTGTGTAAAACACTACCACCAATTAATTGTACATCGTAATGTACCATGTTCCAAGTGATAGGAGTTCCACCAGCTACCCATGTATTTTTAAAAATACTTTTTTCACCATCAATAGTGATGTATGGTTTTTTAACACTTAGTTCTCTATCTAAACTGGTGGCAGTTGAAACAAGTTCAGTATTTTCTTTGAAGCGTCTTGCAGTTTCTTTAACCACAGCAAATGCTTCAGGATGAATTTCTTTTAAAGCTTCTTCAAGTTGTTTATCACGTTCTTTTTTAAGCTTATCTACTTGTTGATAAATTTCATCTTTTAAATGAATATCTGATGCAGGTAAAGCATCTGCTTCTTGTTGTCTATCGGCAATTTGTCTATCAATATCTTGAACAAATTCTTTTATTCTTCGTTTAAATTCTTGTGTTTTAGCACGCAAATCATCATTAGACAAATGTTGATACCCTTGATAGTATTGATTAATTTTTTCGATAATAGGCTTTATCTGTGCAATATCTTTTTCACTTTTATTGCCTCCCAATAATTTGCTAATAAATTTCAACATATAAATAGTAAAATTGTATGAATTGTGTTTTAATCAAATAAAGTGCTACAAGATTTTATAGCCAAAATGGCACATTTATTTTTATTTAGGCGACAAATGTAAAGAATTTGCCCCCACATACATGAAGCCATTATATTTATGGCACTAATACTAAGAAATATTTAACCGTGATGTATAAATTATATTTAGCAATCATTTTTTCAAGTATCGCTATTATTACCAAAGCTCAAAATATCACAACAGACTCCAGTACTTTAATGATAGATTCTATAAAAAAAGAAAATGCGTTTGTTTCATTAGATTCTATCGCTAAAAGGCGTAATCAATTGAATAAAACCAATATGAGCATTTTGGCAGGATGGGCTGCCGTAAATATTGTTCAAAGCGCTATTTCAGCAGGAAATGCAACAGGTGTTGATAAAGGATTTTTTCAAATGAATGTGTATTGGAATACGGTTAACCTTGCTATTGCAGGTGTTGGACTTTTGGGAGTGAAGAAAGCTATGAATAAAAAACAAAATCTCTTCAACGAAATAAATGTTCAAGATAAGCTTGAGCGTATTTTATTAATAAATAGTGCCTTAGATGTAGGATATATTTTTGGAGGATTGTATTTGCAAGAACGAGGTAAAAGATTGGTAAACAAACAAACTGAAGGATTTGGAAAAAGTATTGTAATACAAGGAACTTTTTTGCTAGGTTTTGATATTGTACAATATTATTTACACAGAAAAAATGGTAAACATTTACAACAACATGTTCAAAAACTACAATTTAATGTAAATGAAAATGGTATTGGATTACGAATAAAATTGTAAATGACTGTATTTTTTATACTACAGATTTAGAAATAAAACCAATTCAATAATAAAGTCGGATACAAACCAAATAATATAATTGTACCTGCAAGAAGTATTAATCCAATTTTAAATCCTTGACTAATAGTAGATTCAGTTTCAGCAACACCTTCCTTAAAATACATAGCTTGTATTACTTTAAAATAATAGTATACACTTATTGCTGCAAACAAAACAGCTACAATTACTAAACTTAGAGATCCGTAACCACCCGTTTTAATTGCAGCAGCTAACATGTAGTATTTTGCAAAAAAACCAGCAGTTAAAGGAATA
>JBMLQZ010000246.1:0-3081 GCA_049241285.1 Chitinophagaceae bacterium
TTACCATTTTCATCAACCGATATACCGGGTAATTTTCTTAGTAAATCGCTTATGTTCGTTTCATTACCCCTTTCAAAAGCTGCCACTTTAAAGCTTGTGGTATCACCACGCTTGGTAATGGCTTTTTCAGCAATTACATGTACTTGTGGTAAATCTTTAGTAAGTGGTTCGATAATGAATTGTTTATAGATATTAACAAGACTATCTGTTATGGGAATGCTTTTAGTGGTATAACCTACAATACTGATTTGTAAGAAAAGGGGATGGCTTACTGTAGGTATTGACATTGAGAATTTACCTGCTTCATTAGAAAACGAAAATTTTTTTACAAGACCGTTTGTATCATTTGTTACAATTTTAATAGTGGCATTAGGTAATGGCTCAAGCTTAGGATTAACTACAATACCTTCAATAAGCTGCTTATTTGGTGGTTGTGAAAAAAGATCGAATGGAAAAAACAATATGAAGAATATGAATAATTTCGACATCTAGATGATTTATTGCTTAGTAATAGCCATTTATTTTTTTGTGAATCTGTATATAATAGAATCGCAAAAATTTTAAAAGATGCTAGAGTAAGGTGTTTAATTGTTTAGATAGTAAAGTGAATCTAACACTAATTTGGTTTAGAACTATTTGGTGTTAATGAAAGTTTAAGCAAATCTGCATTATTTGAAATATTCGCTTTGTCAACAAGCAATAAAAACTGTTTTTGTGAAATTTGTTTACCATCTTTTTCAAGTTTAGGTATAAATCCTTTATAAGGGAAAATTATTTCAGTAGCTACATAATCAATCTTATTATTCTCGCTAGTTACTTTTAAAATTAATCCAGGAAGCCCTCTAAAATTTTTGGGGCCTGCTGGGAAGGGTAAATCAGTTGAGAAATATGCAATATATCCAAGTCCTTTAAATTTCATAGCTGCCTTTTGACACTTAAAACCCAATATGCTTAGTGTATCGTTTTCAATCGTCCATTCAGGCATTTCTGGTATCGTATCTATAACCAAATATTTTTCTTTTCCGTTTTTTAAATATTGTGTTCTAGGTACTATATTAGAATTGTAATATCTTTCACTTACTGGTTGCCTTAGTTGTCTAGCAGCTGCATTAATGCCATTAAATTGCTCAAGATACTCTTTGCGATATTTAATTGTGTCACTACTTCTAAAAAGCTTCCCATTTTCAATTACAGGGAACTCTTTGATATTTATTTGGACTGCTTCAAAACTAATTATCACCTTTAAATTATCAAACCATTGCACATAATCTGTGCTATTATCAATTGATAAATGATATTTCACATAACAAACGCTATTATTTTGAGAGAACGTATGAAAAAAAAAGCCGCAGTGTATAAGCGTAAGAAAAAGTTTCATAAAATTATAGTTTAAAAAACTACCAATTATACTCCTAAAATATAATTGGTAGTAGATTTATTTTGAAAATAAACTTATGGTTGCAGTTCTTCTAATTCTTCGGTACTACTACATCTATTACCAGTTTGATAAAAATCTGAATTTACGACAGCACCCGTTTCACAATTAAAGAATACAGTAAAATAACCAATTAAAATTTCTTTACTATTGGAGCAAGTTCCAGAAATTGGTGTTTTTGTATAGCAATTATCTTGGCTAAAAATTTTCGATTTCTTTTTTATTGCAATGGTTTTAGTATTGTTTTTCTTTATTTTCAACTCAGTTTTATTTGTAGCAAAAACCCCTGTAGTAACTATTGCCATCATCGCAATTAGAAATATTTTTTTCATTTTTTAAAAATTATAGTTTCCCTCACCTGTCTATCGCCATGGATTGGTTGTTCAGCGTCCTTTTAATTTTATGTGCTTTAGGATACACCTTAGTTAATGGCCATTAACTTGTTATACAAATCAGTTGTACTTCCTTATTTGTATATTTATTCGAACATAAAAAAATAAACTATATAAAAATACCCACAAACGTGGGTATTTTTATAGTTGTATTATAACTATATGTATTTCAATAAGTTGTGCAATCCATTTTTTCTAAAAAAAATAAAATACCCACAAGTGTGGGTGTTTTTTATTGTATGTAATTTATTTTGATATAATTTCATATGCTTTTTATTGCATTGTTCTAATGAATTATACAATACCAATGGGTTTTATGATAATCGGGTATTTCTTTTTTAAATGATTTAAAGTTTTAGCACAAATAATTGTGAAAAGATAAAATGTTAATAGTATGCTATCTATAGCTATTGCAGAAGATAACGCAGAAGAAAGAGAAAAATTGAAAAAGCAAGTGATTCAGTTAGGCTATACATTACAAATTGTTGCTGTAAATGGTTACGATTTACTTGAACAGTTACAAGTATTGCCTACTCAAAAATTACCCCAAATTTTACTGTTAGACATAAAAATGCCTAGAATAAATGGTTTATTGGTAACCATGTATTGTGCCTTTAAATATCCGAGTATTAAAGTAATCGGAATATCTTCTCACACCAATGAACAATTGGTTACGCAAGTAATAACAGAAGGGGCTTCGGCATTTATTACCAAATATTTTTTAACACCGTCTTCCATTGTATACACTGATAACTACGGAGATGCCAATCTTTTGCAATTAGCAATCAATGCTGTGCAAAAAGGTGAGCTATTTATTGATAAACTATTGGTAAATTATCCTGAAAACATTCAACGAACTATTTCTACAAATACCATTATTCAAAAAAAATATGCACAATTAAAACCTAAGCATAGAGAATTTATTATTTTAAATGCAGCAGGTTTATCGCTAAATGAAGTTGCATTATTAATGCATATAAGTAAGCATACTATAAAAGATTATAATACGGTTTTATGCAAAATGTTTGCAGTAGATAATCACCATCAATTGGTACATGCTTGTTTTGAACTGGGCATTGTAAAGTTGGCCGTTTATTTTGATAATAGTATAAATAATTAAAAATACATTTTAAAGCAAACTGCCTTATTTCCAACACAAACGCTTGCTTGTTCTTTCATTTATCTATTTACTGAAGACTCTCTAATCTCTAATTTAGAGGGTAATTTTATAGAAAAATCTATTGGTACAACTTT
>JBMLQZ010000247.1:0-2999 GCA_049241285.1 Chitinophagaceae bacterium
GTGTGGTGCAAATCTTTACATAATTGTCTTGTGCTTCCAAAAACAATACATCCTGTTGATGAATTTTTATAAACTTATAACCTTCTTTTATAAATAAATATTCTTGCTTAGGATAAAAATCGTCTTTCTCATTATCAGCTAATTTATTTTCGGTTTCAATTCCTTTTTTTTGATATGCAAAATTGTGAATAGCCAGCTCAACAGAAATGAGTAAATGGCTTGTGGTAAAAGGCTTTACTAAGAATGCAGCTGGAAAAGTATTTTTTGCTTTATCAATAGAATCAGCATCTACATGTGCTGTAATAAAAATAAATGGTGTAGGCAAAATTTGGTTGATAGTTGTGGCAATATCAATTCCAGTTTTATTGCCTTTAATGCTAATATCCAAAAGTATCAAATCGGGCTTATGTTCATTAAATAATGCAATTGCTTCATTATAATTATCAGCTATTCCAATTACATGAAAACCACTATGAGTAAGCCTTGCACTTAAATCGGCAGCTACTATTGCTTCGTCTTCTACAATTAAAATATTAAAGTGGTGATTGGTCATAAGTTTTTATTTTTTCTAAATTATTTTGTTGATCTAACAGATAATTCAGGTATTACAAATTTTATCTTTGTTCATTATTGCCTTCTGTGTCAAAAGAGAATTACAAAGGAAAACGAATAGTAAAAATTGTTCCATTTTCGTTATTTAACAATACTTTTCCATCCAATTGCTTAGTAAATGTTTTTACCAATTCTTTTCCAAACGATTCACCCGTTTTTATTTTCCAAGCATCAACATCTAAACCACTACCATTATCTTTTACTGTTAATATCATTTCACCTTCTTGTTCTTGTATTACAATAGCAAGTGTTGGATTGGCAACATTTTTAAATGCATATTTAAAAGCATTGGTAACCAATTCATTTATTATTAAGCTTAATGGTATGGCTTTATCTACATTCAACATCGCTTCGCTTACTTGTATTTGTAGATCAAAAGCATCTTTACTATAACCATATACTTGCATTAAATTTTCACACAAATCGGTTATATATTCTTTTAGGTTTACTTCAGTAATATTATCTGTAGTGTATAATCGTTGGTGTATAAGGCTCATGGCTTCAATACGTTGCTGCCCTACTTTTACAGCATCGCTTGCCATTTTATCCTTTATTCTAAACGATTGCAGGCTTAATAAACTTGATACAATTTGCAAATTATTTTTTACACGATGATGTAATTCTTTCATCAACAATTTTATTTGTAGTGCAGCTTTCTTTTTATTTATAAAATACATATAAGCTACTCCTGCAGAAATTAGTGCAAGAATTAAACCAAGAACAAGTAACCATTGTATAGTCTTAATTTGTTTTTTTTCTCTATCTAAATTTTCAATTTGTGCTTGTTTCTTTGCCGACTCAAACTTTATATCGTTACTAATAGCAATTTCTTTTATCTCTTTTTTCGACTCTTCTAATTTAGCCATGTATTGAGAATCCTTATACAAAAAAGCCATTCTGTAATTCTCTAAATCATGATATACATTGCTCCACATTTCGTAATTGTCTATCACATTATCTAATCCTTCAGTGGTTTGCCTAGTATTTTTTTCAGAAATTTTTGCATAGAAAATAGCAGAATCGCTAAGTTTTTGTTTAGCAAAAACATAACTTAAATATTTTGCTGCAGCAGGAATTCCAGAATTATAACCATTTTCAACAGCGAGTTTGTAAGCCTTTGTAGCAAGTGGTTTTATACTTTCATATTTGTTTAAACCATACAATGCATCACATTTAAAATTTAATAAATCAATTGTAGATTCTATGTTTTCATCTTGTTGTGCAATTGCCAATCCTTTGTTACTATACAATAATGCACTATCATATTTATACAAAACGCCAGCATATAATTGTGTGAGCAAAATATAAATTTCGGTGAGCCTTGCATTTTTTCTTGCAGGATTTGACTGAATTACAGGTTCTAATTTCTTAATTGTTTCTAAACACTTTTCTGGTAGCTTCATTGAAAAATAAGCATAAGCAATAGCGTAATAAGGATTGTATGTTCGTTGTGGGTTTCTCAAAGAATCCCAAATCGAAATTTTCTTTTGAGCATAGTAAATTCCACTATCAAATTTTCCAGCATTTATAAATAATGTTGAAAGCTCGTTATATCCAACATCTTTTGCATACACATCTGTAGCGAGAGGTAAATATAATTTGCATTTTTCAGCCCAAATTTTCTCTCTTGCTAAGTCGCCTTTTGATAAATAAGAAGAAGCAATAAAACTTGCAGCTGTAAGTTTTACATTTATTTCATCTTGCTTAACTTTCAAAGGAAAGTTGTAAGCCTGTAAAAAATAATCCAACGATTTATCGATATCATTGTTAGATAATGCTTTGCCAATTTTAATAAGTGTAGAAGTTTTTATAGTGTCTATTGAGGTTAATTTTATTACATTCAATGCACTATCAATGTTTATTTTATTTCCTTGACCATTTACATTCTTACATGCCCATATGCTTGCAACTAAAAATATTATGTACCTATACATTTTTATTGAATTTGCAGTTAATTTTAAATCAATTGGTGTATTTTAAATTTTCTTTTTGTTGAATATGTTTGAAAGTATAAAATGAAATAAAAAACTACAGTAACTATTTATCTAAATTCATCAATTAGTTTTTTTGCTACAAACTTATAATTAATTAAAATATCTAAAAATGCGTTTACCCCAAAAAATGGCTATTTACCACATTTTGAAATTTACAGTACAAAATTATTGCACTACATTTATACAAAAATCACCTTATGAGCCTTTATCATTTTCTCCCAAATTTTGAAAATCCATCAGAAAAAACATCCCTTAACAATAAATGCACTTTACGAAAATTGTAGGCATTTAAGAATGCTATTGCTAGTAATTTGTTATGTATGGATTCTTATTTATAATAATGAATCAAGAGCCTTGCCTTCCTTAAGTCATTACCCTTATTCAAGTGCATCT
>JBMLQZ010000247.1:3009-3700 GCA_049241285.1 Chitinophagaceae bacterium
AATTACATTTAGCTTGGTAGGCGTTTTTTAATTATTTATAAAGGTCAAAATCCTAAAGAGTTTACAATCACAAAAATAGCAGGAATTTGTACATTACTGATTGCTCTTTTTCCCACTGGAAACTTAACAGAAGAAGCTTGTGGAAAGTTTAGTAAAGTAGCACTTGCCTATATGAGAAATGATGGTTTAAGAATTTCTGTACACTTTGCAAATGCTGTTATATTTCTATTATTGTTAGCATTTTTAGCTTTAAAAATTTCTCCTAAAAATAATATAGATATTTTAGAAATTAATGTTATTCTAAAACAAAGACTAGTAAAAACCTTTATAAAACTTGTGCAATTATTATGTTTTCGACTGTTGCCTTTGCTGCCATTGCTTTTTTATTTGAAAAGTTTATAAATGGCTATAAAAACTATTATTCTAGGATTTTTTGGGTTAAAGTTGTAGCCATTGAAGCTTTTCGTATAGCATGGCTTGTAAAAAGTTGGGAACTTAGTGAACAAAAAAACGAAAAGCTCAGAAACAGAATTTAATAAAAAATTACTTTTAAAAAATTCTTAAATATTTGAATAAGCAGTCAAATAAATACCTAGTTTCTTTTTCACAACCTATGTAACGCTTACCCAACTTTCTTTTTTTTCATTATCCCATCTAACTAGTACTTTGTTATTATTAAAAGTATCAATGC
>JBMLQZ010000248.1:0-13162 GCA_049241285.1 Chitinophagaceae bacterium
AGTGTTTCCATTTTTTTTGTTTGCAGTGGGAAATGCTATGGCTTTTGTAATGCCCAAATTTGAAAAAGAAGGAAGCTCGTTTGCATTAAAAAAAATAAGTAAACGTTTTGTGTTGATATTTTTAATTGGATTATTCTTGAATTGGAGTCCCTTTGTAAAATGGAGCGGTGAAGAATTGGTTTTCAAAACTTGGGAAAACATTAGAATTATGGGCGTTTTACAACGTATTGCTTTTTGCTATTTGTTTGCATCGTTATTAGTGTATTTCCTTAAAACAAGAGGTGCGTTTATTGCATCTGCTGTAATACTGTTGCTTTATTGGTTTGTTTGTATGATATTAGGAAATGCAGCTAATCCATATTCATTAGCAGGGTTTTTTGGTACAGAAATAGACCTTTCAATTTTGGGAAAAACGCATGTATATAAAGGTGAAGGCGTAGCTTTTGATCCTGAAGGTTTAGCAAGCACAACAGCAGCAATTGTTCAAGTTATATTTGGATTTTTAGTGGGACAATACATTCAACAAAAAGGTAAAAACTTTGAAATGCTTGCTCAATTATTGGTGGCAGGTATTGTATTGGTTTTTACTGGATATTGTTGGGATATGGTTTTTCCAATCAACAAAAAAATATGGACCAGCAGTTATACTGTTTACACATCTGGATTAGCAACCATCACCATTGCCATTATGATTTATGCTATTGAGTTTAAAGAAAAAGCTGGAGCTTGGAGCAAATTTTTTGATGTGTTTGGAAAAAACCCACTCTTTATTTTTGTACTAAGTGGATTTTTACCAAGACTATTGGCTTTATTAAGATGGGTAGATCATATTGACGCAGATGGCAAAAAGGTGTATACATCTATTTTGCCATGGTTTTACAACAATGTATGTAAAAATATTGCTACAGATTTACGTGTAGGATCGTTGATATATGCATTATGTATGATTGGCTTTTATTGGCTAATTGTATATGTGCTAGATAAAAAGAAGATTTATATTAAAGTGTAATCTTAAAACTTGTTCATGTCTATTCAACTTTTACAATCTTCTATCGAAAAAGAAGCTGGCATTCAATTGAACAATCATACAACAATTCAAGACTTTGAAATAACATTCACCCAATACATTCAATCTTTAATTGACAATCACTTTGAGCAATTGGTATTTTTATTATACCGAATAGATGTTTCTGAAGCAAGCATTAAACAATTATTAGAAACAGGAGATTATACTAAAGCGGCACAAAATATTGCCAAAGCCATTATTGCACGCCAGCAAGAAAAGCTTGCATTTAAACACCAAAATACGTATACATTTAATACAGATTCAAACGAAGAAAAATGGTAATCTACCATTAACAACGTTTATTTGCATAAGCATAAATGGCCTATATGAAATTAGTTTCTTACTTAACCGATGGACATGATCAATTGGCTTTTTTGGTAGATGGAAATTTGTATGATTGTGATTTGTTGCATCCAGATTTACCCAATAGTATGAGTATGTTTTTGCAATATTGGGATGATCTTTTTCCAATAGCACAAGCGGTAAATCAATCCATCATTGATGGAAAAATTAGCCACCAAAAAGCGGTGCAATTCAATCATGTACAATTATTAGCCCCCGTTCCTTTTCCTACAAGTTGTAGAGATGGATATGCTTTTAGGCAACACGTAGCAGCAGCAAGAAGAAATAGAAAAGTGCCCATGATTGATGAATTTGATCAATATCCCATTTTTTATTTTACCAATCATCATTCAATTCAAGGTCCTGGAAATATAGAATGTATGCCAGACCATTTTCAAAAGTTAGATTTTGAATTAGAGGCAGCCATTGTTATTTGTAAAGCTGGAAAAAATATTGTTGCAGAAGAAGCCGATAATTATATTGGTGGATTGATGATTATGAATGATATGAGTGCTAGAACATTACAAATGGAAGAAATGTTGCTAAATCTTGGTCCAGCTAAAGGCAAAGATTTTTCAACAGTAATTGGTCCTTGTTTAGTTACGTTAGATGAATTAGAACCATTTGAAATTCCAGCAAAAGAAGGTCATGTTGGTAAATCTTGGAATTTAGCAATGAAGTGTTGGGTAAACAATCAGCAAGTAAGTGCTGGAAATTTAGGTGATATGGATTGGACTTTTGCTGAAATTATAGAACGTTGTGCTTATGGAGTACAATTGCATCCTGGAGATGTAATTGGTAGTGGAACCGTTGGCACGGGTTGCTTTTTAGAATTGAATGGAACGGCCAAACTAAATAACCCAGATTATATAGAACAGTGGTTGCAACCCAATGATATTGTAACTATGGAAATTGATGGTTTGGGAAAATTAGAAAATACCATTGTTGCAGCAGATAGTAATTTTAGTATTTTAAGTAAGAAGAAAATATAAAGCATCGTTTTTCATTCATTTGAAAAACGATGCTTTAGGCTTATTCTATAATTCTAAGTTTAGCATAATTCAACATAATTTTCTTCTCACCATTTAGTTGAAACTGAATAATGGCAATAGGATTGTGTGCTGAACCCTCTACTTTAGATACAATTCCAAAACCAAACTTTTGATGTTCTACTTGTTGACCAGCTTGTAAATTGCTAGTATTGCTTGCAACAAAATCGGCAGAAGGTTTATGCTCAATTACTTTTGGAGCAACTGGTTGTGCAGGTAAATAACTTGGTTTTGCAGGAGCACCATATTGTTTTTCGGCTTGTTGAGCAGATGATGGTCTGCTTTGATTTGATGGAAATGAAGGGCGTTGCATTCTTTCAAAAGCACTACCCATGTTATTTAATCCCATATTTCTTGCACCACCACCAGCATAGGTTTTATCTAAATAGGCTTCTGGCATTTCATCTAAAAAACGGCTAGGTTCATTTTGCACCAATTGTCCAAATCTATAACGAGCATTGGCATACGTAAGCCATAATCTCTCTTTGGCTCTAGTAATAGCTACATAAAACAGCCGTCTTTCTTCTTCTAATTCTTCTCTAGTATTAATGCTCATTGAATTGGGAAACAATGTTTCTTCAATCCCACCCACAAATACACAACCAAATTCTAATCCTTTGGCAGCATGAATGGTCATAAGCTTTACCACATCAGCATTTTCTTTATCGTCATCAGCATCTGTTAGTAATGTAATTTGTTGTAAGTAAGCACCCAAACTTTTGGTTCCAACTTCACCATCTTCATTATCAGGGCTTTCAGTCCATTCTTTAATAGAGTTTAATAATTCTTGCACGTTTTCGTATCTAGCTAAACCCTCTGTAGTTTTATCGGCAAACAATTCCTTCACCAAGTTGGTATGTTTACCTACTTGTATAGCTACATCATAAGCGTTTTTATCGGTAAGTAAACTTTGAAAATATTTAATCATCGTTACAAAATTTTGTAACGACTCTAGTGTACCCGCTTTAAATCCAAATTCTGCTGCTCGTTCAACAGCATTGTACATGGTAATATTTTGTTCGTTAGCAATGATACCCAACTTTTCAATAGTTGTTTTACCAATTCCACGTACAGGATAGTTAATAATTCTTTTTAAAGCTTCCTCATCTCTTTGATTTACAATGATGCGTAAATACGCAATCATATCTTTAATCTCTTTGCGTTGATAAAAGCTAACACCACCATAAATGCGGTAAGCAATGCCCATTCTTCTTAAGCTTTCTTCATAGGCACGGCTTTGAGCATTGGTTCTATATAAAATGGCAAAATCTCTGTTGTAATAATGATTGCGTAATTTTTGTTCTTGAATGCTATCGGCAACAAATTTTCCTTCATCATTATCGGTCATTGTTCGTACAATTTTAATCTTCTCTCCTAACTGATTATCTGTCCATAAGTCTTTAGGAATTTGACCTTTATTGTTACCAATAATTTCGTTGGCAACTTTTAAAATGCTTTGTGTGCTTCTATAATTTTGTTCCAGTTTTACAACGTGTACATCGTCGTAATCTTTTTGAAAACGTAAGATGTTTTCAATAGTTGCACCTCTAAAACTATAAATACTTTGAGCATCATCGCCTACAACACAAATATTTTCATGTACAGCAGCCAATAATCTTGTTATTTGATATTGAACAGCATTGGTATCTTGATACTCATCTATCAATACATACTTAAACTTGTGTTGGTATTTGTGTAAGACCTCGGGTAAGCTGTTTAATAATTCGAACATTTTTAAAAGTAAATCATCAAAATCCATTGCTCCGTTTTTAAAACAACGAGCAGCATAAGCCTTATAAATTTGAGCAATAGCGGGTCTATTTGCTCTAGCATCTTCTTGAATTAATTGTTGGTCTAATGCATATTCTGCCGGACCAACTAATGCATTTTTAGCAGCAGAAATTCTATTACCAACAATGTTTGGTTTGTAATGCTTGTCGTCTAGGTTTAGTTCGTTAATAACCGTTTTAATTACACTTCTACTATCATCGGTATCATAAATGGTAAAGTTGCTTGGGTAGCCAATTTTATGAGCTTCTCCCCTTAAAATTCTAGCAAATACACTGTGAAAAGTACCAATGTATAAATTACGAGCATTGTTGTTGTTTAAAATACGTTCTATACGCTCTTTCATTTCGGCGGCAGCCTTATTGGTAAATGTAAGAGCCAAAATATTAAAAGCATCTACACCATTTGCCATTAAGTGTGCAATACGTGTTGTAAGCACTTTTGTTTTACCGCTACCAGCACCAGCTACAATCATTAAAGGGCCGTTGATATGTGTTACGGCTTTGTATTGTTGTTCGTTTAATCCACTTAAATAATCCTGCATAATTGCGAAGATAAGCTTGCTATAATTTGAATGGGCAATGGTGAATAATTAGTTATTTGAATACAATTACTATTGCTATTTTGAAGAAAGAAATCAAAATTTGTTTGTCTCTTTTTATAAAATATGCATATCTAACAATTCAATGTAAACACAACAAAATCATTAAAGTATAGTATAAGGAAACAATTTTCAAAAATTAGAATCAAAAAAGATTGATGAACTATATTATACAATCATGCTTATTTTTAAAGGGAATTCTTATATTGAAAAATTTGTAATATATACAATTTCACCCAAAAGGATGAACAACAACCCTACAAAACCAACTAATTTGCTTGCTATGAAAAAAAGTATTTTGTTAATGTGCATATTGTTAACATTAAAAGCAGATGTAATTTATGCACAAGATGCAGAAGTATTAAAGCAACAAATATTATTTACCAATAACGATACACTTCAAGAAAAGGCATTGGCGCAACTTAGCAACTTATGGGTTAGAAACAAGTCAAGGGAATTTTTAGATGTACTTGCTTCTTTAAAACAAATAGCTGAGAAAAAAGAGAATAAACTTTTAAAAACAAATACTTACCATCAATATGCACTTGCATATACCAACTTAAGAAAATATGATAGTGCTTATGTTTTTTACAAAAAAGCAATTTCAGAAAATAAACAATTAAAAAATCAAACATTACAAGGCATTTTATTAAACGATGTTGCTTATTATTTCTATGTTCAGAATATATTAGATAGTAGCCTTATTTATTATGAACAAGCATTAGATATAAAACAAAAATTAGGAAATAAAAAAAATATTGCAACTACTCTAAATGGTATAGGATTGGTATATAGAACAAGGAATAATTTAGAAACAGCAATTGAATACTACAACAAGGCTTTAAAAATTTATGAGAGTTTAAATAGTCCAGAAACATTAAACGTTTTAATGAATATTGCTACTATTTACAATCTAGATAAAAAATACGATAGTGCAAACAACTTGTTTAAGCAGGTGTACCAACAAGCTGAAAAAGCAAAAAATGTAAACATGATGCTAACAAGTAAAATTAACTTGGCCATTGGTTTAAATTACCAAGCAAAATATTCAGAAGCATTACCCATTTTTTTAGAATTAGAACAAAATCCAGTTGTTAAAAAAATAGAAGATTTATCTAATGCTATACAATATGGATTAGGCCAAGCTTATGCAGGTTTACATCAATGCGATAAAGCAATTCCTATTTTAGAAAAATGCTTAAACATGCGATTTAAAAATACCAAATTTCAAAGTTTGGCAGCCATTACCCATCTTTTATATGAATGCGAAAAGCAAAATAACAACTACATCAAAGCATTGGCACATTATGAACAGTTAAAAATTTATAGCGATTCTATTATTAGTGCTAAAAATTTAGAAAACCTAAACGAGTTAAAAACAAAATATCAAACCAAAGAAAAAGAACAACAAATCGAAATTTTAAATAAAGACAACCAAGTAAAAGAGTTGTCTTTACAACAACAATATCAAACCATTTTATTAAAAGATGCTCAAAACAAACAAAAGCAACAAGAAATTGAGTTGTTAAACACAGAGAATATTTTAAAAGAAGTATTTCTTCAACAACAAAAACAAACATTAGAACTTACACAAGCAAAAAGTATTAAAGCAATACAAAAAGCAGATTTATTGCAGAAAGAAAACACGTTAAATACACTTGCCATAAAAAGCGAAAAACGCACCAAATTACTTTTTGGTCTAGGCTTAGGATGCATCAGTATTGTTGCAGGATTTGTTTTGCTTTTATATATTCAAAAAAAGCAAGCTAGCAGATTATTAGAAGAAAAAAACAAAATCATCGGTAAATCTTTAGAAGAAAAAGAAATATTACTCAAAGAAATTCATCACCGTGTAAAAAACAATTTGCAAGTAGTAAGTAGTTTACTAAATCTACAAACAAGAAATATAAATGATGCTACAGCCTTAGCAGCAATAAAAGAAGGAAGAGACAGGGTAAGAAGCATGGCATTGCTTCATCAAAATTTATATCAAGATAACAATTTAACAGGTATAGATGTTAAAAACTATATTGAATTATTGACCCAAAGTCTGCTTCAATCGTACAATGTAAATACAGAAACTATTGGACTTACAACAACAGTTCAAGAATTACAATTAGATGTAGAAACCGTTTTACCAATAGGTTTAATTCTAAACGAGTTAATAAGCAATGCCTTAAAATATGCATTTGACGAATCTGCACAAAAAGGAAAACTAGAAGTAACATTATTACAACAAAACAGCCAATTAGTGTTAGAAGTAAAAGATAATGGAAAAGGCCTGCCAGTAGATTGGAATTATAATAACCTAACATCTCTTGGCTATCAGCTTATAAAATCGTTTGTACAAAAAATGAAAGGTGAGCTAACTGTTACAAACAATAGTGGAACACACGTGCAAATTCGCATCAATAAATATAAACTAGCTGTATAAATTGTATGAGTCAAATACGCATTTTAATTGTTGAAGACGAACCATTGATTGCCGTTGATATTGAACAAATATTAACCAATATCAATTTTGAAGTTTCTGCCATAGCTTTTACACCAGAAGAAGCTATTAAACAATTAAAAACAAATACACCAGATGCTATTTTGTTAGACATTAATTTAGACGATACAAAAGATGGAATAGATATAGCAGAAATAATTAACCAACAGTATCAACTACCATTTATTTTTTTAACATCACATGCCGATAGAGCTACTTTAGAACGAGCAAAAAAAACAAAACCCGCCGGTTATATTGTAAAACCATTCGACGAAAAAGATGTGTTAGCTGGTTTGGAAATTGCCTTATATAATCATGCTCAAAAACAAACCATTTTAAAGCCAACATTATTTATCCATAATATTAATAAACACATTTTTGCCCCATTAACAGAAAGAGAATTTGACGTGTTACAAGGTATTTATGAAGGAAAAACCAATCAACAAATGGCTGCCGATATGTTTGTATCTATCAATACTATAAAAACACATATTGGTAATATTTTTTTTAAGTTAGATGTTACTTCTCGTACAGCAGCAGTTGCAAAAGTGAGAGTTTGGTAGTAAGCTTAAATGCACTAAAAATCATCCTTTAGTATGAATTGTTCCTTTTTTCAGAATGATAGTTTTACAATCTTAAACAACCAGTATGAAAAAAATTTTTCTTTCATTATCAACTGCTTTTTTACTCTTAATTTATTTAAAAGCCTCTGCTCAAATTGTAGTTACTAATGTACAGCCATTGTATGGTGGTAGAATAAATGCAATTGCTTCTGCACCAGTAACGGGCACAACAGATAAATATCATGTTTATATAGCTACAGAAAGTGCCAATACTGCTTTTTATGCTCAAGCAACCGTAAACAACACTACAGTTGCAAGTATTACAAGCTTTGCTTCTATACCTGGTTTGTTAGCCGCTAATGGCTATGGTAGTAACGTTCAAAAAATAGGAGTACATAGTGCAAGCGGATTGATGTATTTTATGAAAGAAGGTGTTGTATACAGGGCATCGGCAACAACATCGGCTGTAACTAGTTTTAAAACCTTTGGATTAGATACATCATTAAATGATTTTTTGGTTAAAGACTCTAAAATTTGGTACTTCTTTAAAGTATTTTCTTCTAATCAAGATAGAATTGCTTATAGCGATTTAGATGCTACTGGTAATGCCATAAATTTTGTATCTAGTTATTCATACATCAACAATGGTATTTATCCAGCAAAAAATAATATTACATATACCTACTCCGACTCCATCGTTTTAATGAAACAAGGAAACGATCCTGAAGTTACCATTGTTGCTGATTTAGTAACAGGCTCTACAACTCTTTTACATGATCAACTATCTAGTTTACGTAATTCGGTTTATTGGCGTTGTGCTGCCGAGATAATATGTAATATCATCTAGCGGAATAAGGTGGCTCAGATAATATTCATAAATACATCGCTTATAAAACGACAACAAGTAGTAGTTGGACAGAAATTAATACAGGTATTGATGGAACTTATGGTGCCAATATAGCGTTTTACGAGAATACGGCTGGTAATTATTACGTTTACTTTGGTAGTGCTTACAGCAATGCAAAAGGTGTTGCAAGTAGCTGGACAAAATTTGGAAATGTTAGTTTAGAAACACATAGTAACGATGGAAGTGTTTTAACCATTGGAACCAATGCTACAGGCGGTGTAAGTATATTAACAACAGATCAAGGAATTGGATGGACAAGAAACAATGGGTCTGTGCTTACAGAAATAAATGATGGTGTGATAGCCGTACAGGTAAACGACTTTGATATGCGTTCGCAAAAAGATACGGGTTGGCTTGCAAGTAAAGCAGGTGTAAGAGCCGTAAGCGACTACAATGGAGCATCAAGAACTTGGACAAGACCCATGTTTCCTAATGGGGATGGTTCGCCTTATTATGCAGCAGAAATGGCAGGAAATAATGGTAAAACAGCTTATGTTGGCAATGTTCGTGTGTATAAAACAACCAATTATGGAGCAAATTGGACACGGGTGTTTACTCCAGAAAATGCACCATACAATTTTTCTCATCATGTACAAGTAACAAGTATTTCTGTTAGTGATGCAGATAATAATATGGTTTTAGCAGGCGTTAAAGATTTGTCTAATACAGCTCGTGGAGGCGTTTTTTATAGTAAAGATGCAGGTGCAACTTGGAGTCAATTACTTATTCATGCTACTACAGTTGGACAAGATATAGACGTAAATGATATTGAAACAACATATGAATCCGGTAAAATAGTAGCCTATATTGGCGTTGATTATGATAGTACCACCTCTCCAATAATTGCTGGTATTTACAAAGCCGAATGGAATGGAACAACGTGGACTGTTTCTAAAGAATCTGTTTATGGCTCTTCAAGTTCATTGGTACGTGTTACCGATATTCATATACACAGCAAAGATACCATTATTGCTGTAGGAGGGTATCATAATAGCATTTATGAATATCCCTTACACATGCAATTAAGTAAAACAACCTCAACAGGTTGGACAAGTGCCGTAGCACCTTCAAAAACAGGATTTTACAATGCATGTTCTTGGTATGGTGATACTTTGTTTTATTCATTAAAAGAGAATATTAATTATGCAAGACTAGGATTTTCAACATCAGGATCTCATTTTATTGAAACCGAAAAATTATATAAAGCTGTAGATATTGGAACAGAAGTTAATGTACTATACTATGACGAATTGTTAGCAGGAACAAGTGTTGGTTTTTATGCTTTTGTTGGTAGCGGTGCTAGTACATTGCCATTACAAATCACTCAGTTTTCTGGAACAGCCACTATCAACGGAAACCGAATAACATGGAAAAACGAATCTGATAACGAAATTGTCAATTACCAATTGCAAAGTAGTTGCAATGCTACTGATTTTAATACAGTAGCAACAATAACATCTAATAACAGCAAGCAATATTCAATTACAGATAAATCAAATTGTGGTAGTACATATTATCGCTTAAAAACATTAAATAATAAGGGTTTAACTGAGTATAGTAATACAATTAAAATTACTCAAAATGTTACCCATTCTCTCAAAACATATCCCAATCCAGTAACACAAGGATTTTTGGTTGTAGAAGCATTTGCCAATGCAAAAAATACAGTTACTATTTACGACTTTTTGGGAAGAGAAAAGATGAAACAACATTTTGCACCAACATCTATTATTACCATAAATGTAAATTGTTTACAAAAAGGAACATACACATTACAGATTAGTAATGGAACAGAAAAAAAAGCAACAACAATTATTATAAAATAGGTTTTGAACAGGGGTATTTATAGTTTAATTACGGCGTCTCTTTTTAGAGATGCCTTTTTTATGGTCTGATGGCATTCATTAAATTTTGCAAAGCATCTTTATTAACTGCATGATGTAACGAACCGGCAATTTCTTTTTTTTCTGCTTGTGTTAAATGAAAACTAAGCGAAGCCGGTTTAATATTTTTATCTGGTATGTATTGAAAACTAATTTTTTGTAAGTGATTGCCAAAACTGTTCTGTAAATAAGCATATTGATCGTGTTGATAGTAGTCCTGCATTTTAAACCAATTGTTTTGTAAAAGCAGGAAAGGCTTGGTAAAAAAACTAATGATACTATTGTTATTTTCAGTTTGTTCCCAATTACCTTCTGCATGATCTCGTATTTGAATAACCACCACTTTCCTCGTGTTTTTTAGCATCCAATCTGAATAATGTGCTAAAAGCCTTAAACCGGTTTCTTGACCAAAATTATCTCTTAAGCCAGCATCCATTACATCAATAATTGGTTTTGTTGGCAACCAAACATTTGGTAATACATAAGGAAAGGTTGCATTCATTCTTAATGCACTAGTAACACGAATATCAGTTGGGTTTTGTTTGCTAAAAAAACTATTAAAATCAACAGCATCTGGAATATGATAAACAGTGTTGTTTTTATTTAATGGAGGAGTCATTAAAAAACGAAATGGCTGTGTTGCAATCATCATTTTTCTTCCATCTTTATTTATAACTGCATTAAAAATCATAGTCGGAATTTTTCCAGACATTTCAGCTGCTGTGTAGGCAGATAAAGGTTTGTTCAATAAGCCCCTTGTATTATTGCCAAGCTTTTGTTCAAACGCATATCCTCTGTCTTTGGTATACTCATTTTTTTGTACGGAAAATTTTTGTACAGGACCAATAATATCTCTTGATACAAACGACGAAAACAACGGATTGAGTAAATCTTTCGAAATATCTTCAACATAAGTTTTATCAAGTAGGTTAATACGTTTGTTTCCAGAAATTTTTGCTAGATATAAATCTCTATAATAAGCAGCGCCTAACATTCCACCACTAGCACCATTTATTAAAATTGTTTTTGAAAGTAAAGTGCCACCTAAAGCACTATCTATTAGTTGTAAAGTATGCATGGTAAACGTAGCACTTCTTGTGCCACCACCACTTACGTTTATGATGAATAAAACAGGTTTTTCTTCTTCTTGTTTTTCTTTCCAACGTTCAAGCGTTTGCAAAAAGCGAAGTTTATCTTGTTGCATATTACTATCACTTGCTAATGCTTGAATGGTTTCAAAATCATATTTTGGTCTATCAGATTTTGGATAATAGTTTAATCCAAAAACCTTGTTTCTTGGATCAAAAATTTCTTCTACATACAAATAATTAAAAACACTATAAATAGCCAACATTACAGGAATGCTCCAGCTTTTTAGAAACAAAGAAAAAGCACCAGCTGCTGCAATTAAAATAGCAAACAAAATGGTAATACTAGCTGCTGCTGGTAATTGAAAAATTTCATTATCAGAAAAATATCCTACAGCAATTAAAAACACAAAAGCAATAAAAATAGAGGTTACGGCAGCTAAATGATGGCGTTTAAAAATTCCATCTAAAAAAGGTTCGCTGTAATGACGAACATCTCTAGGTTTTCTTAAATGTAAAAACGCACTTAAAAACCAATCTACTCTAAATTCGGTTTTACCTTCTTGTAATGGTTTGTTTATGATTTGATCGATGTAGGCTTTATTAGCAGCCAACATCTTTCTTTTATTTCTTTTAAAAATACTTCTGTCAGCAGAAAAAAAATAAAAAAATGCAATGAGCAATGCTAGTAAAAAACCCAGTAAAAACCCTCCAACTAAAACCAGGATAGTAGCATAATTATTCAGTTCTTCATGCCTTTCAAAATGATAGGCTCTAAAGAAATAGTATACTAAAAAAACCAGTGGAATAATGGCATTGTTAATACAAAATTTTAAAAATGGCTGAGCGGTTGTGGCAAGAAATTTTATGTATTTGCTATGAAGAATAAAAGTGGTGATGTTCCAACTCATTATAAATATACCAATAGACATGCCTACAATAGCAGTGCTTAGCATGTTTACTTTACCCATATATTCAGGCGCCAAAAACAAAGAAGCAGCACCATAAGTATTTAAAAATTGATTTGCAATAGTTGCAAAAAGAATATACCAAAACACTAAAAAAACTTGGTATTTTCTAAAATGTAAAAACAGTAACTGTATAGGTAAACTGTACCAAAAACCAATTACATATTTTTTCATACAATGCAATGTTGAAGTAAAACAGTAAAGCAAGCCAACCCATCAAGGTAAAGAGTATATACAAAATGTGTGCAGTTTTTTTGTAACAAAAAATGCTGCTATTCTTTTTATATAATCAAACATTTAAACCTACAATTTATTTTATAAAAAGCTGAAATACATTAGTTAAAGTTTGACTTTTACAAAGAAACTATAAAAAAAAGTTGGTTTTTAAATCTTTATCGTAATATTGCGATGAAATA
>JBMLQZ010000249.1:0-3990 GCA_049241285.1 Chitinophagaceae bacterium
AGCAACCATTTTAACATAACTAGGGTTTGCTGCTACTGTGGTATTAAAAACTTTAATATCACTACTACTTACCGTGTACATTCTATCATTTAACAAAGCAAATCTTGCCATAGAACCACCTACACCATTGATAGATTTAGATATTGCAAGTGGAGAAGCTGAGTTGGCGAAAAAAATACCAATATTACGCTCTTGAATATTGGCAACTGCATCTTTTGAAACAGCAGTATCTACCCTTATCCAACTTTGAATTATTAATCCAGTATCTGGAATAAAATCTCTATACATTCTATGCGGAAAAACGCCATTGACAATTTTTTTAGTAACAACATTTAATGGATTTGAAATATCAATGGCCACTAAAGAAGTATAGCAATCTACATACAAAATATTGTCTCTAACAGCCATATCAACATTTCCTGGCACATGAATAAATGATACTTTTTTGGGTTCACTTGGATTGGTAAAATCTATAATATGCACACCTCTGTTTACATCATTCAAAAAAACAAAACCATCTTTAATAAACAACTTTCCTACAGATTGAATAGCTGTTGGTTGGCTACTTTTAATATTGGCAAACACCGTTTCTTTTGTAGCATAAACTGGTCTATAAAAAGTATATCTTTCTATTACAGTATCTTTAAAACAGCCTTGCAGTATGGCAGTGATGACTAATATACATGCATAAAATAAAATATTTTGAACCCTATTTTTCATGTTATTTTCTTTTTGAATTGAATGAAAATTGTTTACGGAATTGTATAGCATATTGTGTAAAATATAATTGTGGTTGCACTTGTTTGTGAATAGGGGTAAAGGAACGTTGTGCCACAAAACCAATTTTAGACTGATGATTTAACTGATAAAATAAACCTGCATTAGCTTGCACTAATATTGATTGCGTTAATGATGGATTTTTATAAAAATATTCATGTCCATTACTAGTAACTAACCATTCTTTATGAAATGACCAAGATAAAATCATACTTGTACTAATAGTTAAAGGATGTTTTTGTTTAGGAGTAATGATATGTTCAATACCAAATGGCACTTCAAACAAATGAGCAAAGTTGGTATGACTAACGTTGTTATTAATATTGGTTTGTGTTAAAAACCTATTGTTTGTAAATGGAAGTGTGTCTGGTTGAAGTACTTGTTTAGTTTGTATATAACGATATTGTAACCCAAGAAAATAGCTCCAGTTTTTTTTGAGTGTTTGGTGTTTGCTTATTCCAACCGAAATATGCATTCCTCTTGGTTGATTAACAAAAGTGTTTCTAGTATTTGAATTGTTAATTACACCACCACCTAAAGATAAAGATGAATTTGCTGTTATTGATTTAGCTCCAGAACTAAATAAACCTTCACTTATTGAAAGTATACCTGCACCAAAATTCCACTCCCATCTTTTTTTTGGGGGCACTTTATTAACTACAATATTATCAGCAATAGTTGTTTGTTTAGCATCTGATGTAACTGAATCTAGAACTGTATTTTTTGATGGAATTTCTTCTTGTTGTTTACTATTTTGTATACCTGTAAAGGCTGAATCTGTAATACTTTTTGTTGCAGCATCTTGTGTAAAACCATCAAAATTTTTATAATTAGTATTGTTTATTGATGCTGGTATTGATGGCTTAACATCACTAACAGCTTCTTTATCTTCTTCAATAAGCAAACTATTCTTTTCGGTAAATGATGATGCTTTTGTTTTTAAACTAGAAGAATACTTATTATTAGCATATTGATTTTTGATTTTAAGACTCGATTTTTGAGCTATTTGATTATGTAATGATGGTTTGGTAGATGCCTTTGTATTTTGTAGTTGTTGAATAATATTTTCTTTGTCATTAACTTTTGAAGATAGCTTTTGAGTAGTTGATTCTTTTAAAACAATATTATTATCTGCATTTGGCTTTTCAACCAAAGTTTTGTCGCTAGTATTATTTATGTACAATAAACCTAAACCTCCTATAGTTAAAACAAGAAAGCCAATACCAATCCACCAAAATGGCACAATCCTTCTTTTATTTTCAGGATGCAATGATTTTTCAATTTCAACCCAAACCATTGGAGATGGCTGAATTTGAAAATGCTTGAGTTCTTGCTCAATATGTTTATCAAATGCTTCTTTCATACATTTTTTTTTCAAGCTGATTATCTGCTTGCTCAATTAATTTTATTAGCATTGCTCTTGCTCTGCTATATTGGCTTCTTACAGTATTTACGTTAAGATTTAATAAAGTAGATACATCTATATGATTAAAACCTTCTACAGCAATTAAATTAAAAATAGTTTGATAGCCAGATGGCAATTGACGTATTAGCTCTATTAAATCTTTCGCTTGTAAAGTTGTTATGGGTGTTTCTTCAGTAATAGGATGCAAAGCAACATCTTCTAATTGCATATCTTTTTTATATCGATTGTGCTTGTTTAAATAAGTTATGGCACAATTCACCATAATTCTTCTAATCCAAGCTGCAATATCTCCATCCATTCTATACTGATGCAGATTTTTAAATACCTTAATAAATCCTTCTTGCAACACATCCTCAGCATCTTCTAAACTTTTGGTGTATCTATAACAAACAGCCAGCATAGTTGGTGCATACAAATTGTATAGCTCCAATTGTGCACTTCTTTTATTTTTAAGGCAATCTTTTATTAATACTAAGTTGTTTGTCATTCTTACAGCTATACTGACTAATCTTTAATGAATTTCATTGCAAATAATTAATTTATTTTTTGCTGTTACCCAAAATCGATTTTTTTACTAAAATATTTATGAGCAAAATTCGTTATAACTCTAATTCCAATTTTACGATGAATGCCAAATAAATTGTAAAACTGTTAATTCTGCTTTATGATCATCAGTGCAACTCGTAGATTATGTATGTGTATTTGTTTTTTTGTGTTTGCCCAATGGGCTAATGCACAACAATCTGGTGCCCTTGGTTTTCATATGAATGTAAATGAGTTTATGGGTGATATTAGTGGAAACAGACCAGATTTTTATCAATTCAACTCTATAAGATTAGGTGGAGGTATTTCAGTTCAACAATATTTGAGCAAATCTTTTAATTTGGTGGAAAGTGTTGGTTATAGTGGCATTATTTATCAAAATCCAACTAGAACAAAAGGTGTTGATGCTGATTTAATTGGTTTGAATATTCAGTTGAAGTACAAATTAAATAATGATTATTTACTGAATGAACGTTCATTTTTTGCACCATTTTTAATTGGTGGAGTTGGTTTTACCAATATTGAATCTAGAAAATACATCAATAATCCATCATTTTCTAATGTGCCAATTCTTCAACAAAGCTTTTCAACACTTTCTTGTGGTGGTGGAATTCGTTTTCAATTTTCACCTATCATAGGAATTGATATTGCTAGTATTTTCTATACGCATATTAATGATGCATGGGATGGCGAAGTAAGAAACAAATACAACGATTTGTATTTACAACATTCTGTGGGCTTAGTATTTAATTTCAAAAATAAAAATGCTCCAAAAAATACGGCTTCTACTAAATCGACCCTCTCTACTACAAATGATACCGATGGCGATGGCGTGAAAGATAAGGATGATAATTGTCCAAATACGCCCAAAGGTGCTAGAGTAGATTATTTTGGCTGTCCAATACAAACCAAAGAAATAAAGCCAAGCTTAACAGAAGAAGATGGTGATGGTGATGGTGTTCCTAATAACAGAGATAATTGCCCAAGAACAGTAAAAGGCACAAGGGTTGATTATTTTGGTTGCCCTGTAAACGTGGTAGCTAATGCTCCACAAACTAATTCAACACCCTATACTATTGACTCTGATAGTGATGGAATTATGGATGCTAATGATAAATGTCCTAATACTGTATATGGAACGGCTGTAGATGTAAATGGTTGTCCTGTAGTAAATAATGATAAAGATTCTGATGGTGATGGTGTTAAAGACATTAATGACAAATGCCCTTATACATTTGGCGATT
>JBMLQZ010000250.1:0-2712 GCA_049241285.1 Chitinophagaceae bacterium
ATGGAGATTTTTTCTTGTCAATTGAGTTAATATTCATTGTTTGAAGGCTTGGAGATTGAAGAAAACTGGTAGCAGGACTAAGATTAAGATCACTACAACTTATCATCATGAATTATTTTGAACCTACTTATTTATAAATTTATTTAAAATTATTTTATATATTTTTCTAGGAAAAATAAGAAAATTCTAGCATTTAATTTGTTAATTCTTTATCCTTAGCACTTCTGTAAGTTGTTAAATTAAATGGTCCAATCTTAGTTTCTTTGGTACTATCTAATAAACGTTGAAGCCTTTCTTTTTTAGCCTGCTTCAAAGTATCTTCGTACAAAGCCTGTAATTCTTTGTTTCCAGGATATTTTACCTCAGCCTTTTGATAAGTAGCTGAAAGCCATTTATCAGCTTTGGCTTCCATATTTTTTTCATGGTTTCTTACAATCCATGTAAACGATAATTGATACACACAAATTAAAATGAGAGCA
Organism: Chitinophagaceae bacterium; assembly: GCA_049241285.1. GTDB lineage: Bacteria > Bacteroidota > Bacteroidia > Chitinophagales > Chitinophagaceae > Parasediminibacterium. Next base: position 480 of record JBMLQZ010000250.1, read on the forward strand.
ATCGCAAAAAATCGCACTAAGCCTTTCAGTTGCATACAAGTGAGAGTTTAATTTTTTTAAGTGGGCAAAGATAGGGGAATGAACAGTAAAAAAATCGCACTATAAAAATGGTTAAAAAACTATTCATTTATTATTTAAAATGAACACTTTTTGCTGTAATTGATGATTTGAATTATCAAAAAAGGATTCAAGAATCGATAATAATAAAGAACTACACTAAATTCATTCATATATCAATTCATTTCACTTCGTAATCTCAAAATGTTTTATGATTTTTTTTGGTTGAATATTAAAATCTATGATTGAGATTACCCTACATTTGTTGCCACAAAAAATAACATCTGTTAGTTTTTGCAATTTAAATTCTACACATGATTAAAGCATATTGGTGGAAAATATTGAGCATAGTATTATTGCTTTACACTTGTACATACGGGTTTCTTGTTGAAGTGCCACGTTTAGACGATAGAATGCAAGAATCAATTAGAAACTTCTTTTTTCATGTTCCAATGTGGTTTGGAATGATGATTTTGTTGCTTGTTTCACTAGTTTATACAATTAAATATTTAAGAAATCCAAATGCAAAAGATGATTATTATGCAGTTTCTTTTGCAACAACAGGTACTGTTTTTGGATTGATGGGTTTAATTACTGGTGCAATTTGGGCAAATTATCAATGGGGGCAACCTTGGAGTGGCGATCCTAAACAAAATGGTGCTGCTGTGGCAATGCTTATTTACCTAGCTTATTTTGTTTTAAGAGGCAGTATGAACGATGAAGAAAAACGTGCTAGAATTAGTGCTGTTTATAATGTATTTGCTTTCTTTATGTTGTTTCCTACTTTATGGATTCTTCCAAGATTAACAGAATCGTTGCATCCTGGTGGTCAAGGAAGTGAGGGCAATCCTGGAATTAATGGTAAAGATTTAGCACCATCATTAAAAATTGTTTTTTGGCCAGCTGTTTTAGGCTGGACTTTATTAGGTGTTTGGATAAGTACATTAAAAATTCGTACTCTTTTATTAACTGAAAAATTAAGCGACAATGAAAATACTCACTAAAATATTCACCACTTTATTTCTGGCATTTTGTTCACTTGTGGTTAATGCACAAATTACTTCAGAACCATCTCAAGATTTTATGAGAAGCAACGGCAAAATTTTTGTGGTGATGGCTGTGGTTCTAGTAATATTAATCACATTGTTTATTTACCTAGTTACTATTGACAAAAAAATTACTCGATTAGAAAATCAATCGAAGTAAAGAGTATCATTAAAATCGGATTCAAGTTCTTGCCATATTTAAAAACAAAAATCAATATTCATGTCACATCAACCGTATAGCTTTTTTCAAAGCGTTGAAAAAAGTTTTGACAAAGCTGCTCAATTTACCAAATTTGAAAAAGGTTTATTGGAGCAAATAAAAGCTTGTAATAGCGTTTACAGTATGCGTTTTCCTGTAAAAATGGATGACGGTAGAATTGAAGTAATTGAGGCATACCGTGTACAGCACTCTCAACACAAAACGCCTTGTAAAGGTGGTATTCGTTTTAGCGAAGAGGTAAATCAAGATGAAGTAATGGCCTTAGCTAGTTTAATGACTTATAAATGTGCTATTGTAAATGTGCCATTTGGTGGTGCAAAAGGTGGTATAAAAATCAATCCACGAAATCATAGTGCTTATGAGTTAGAAAAAATAACTCGCCGTTACACAGCAGAATTAGTAAAGAAGAATTTTATTGGTCCTGGTATTGATGTTCCTGCTCCTGATTATGGAACAGGAGAAAGAGAAATGGCATGGATTGTAGATACATACCAATCTTTAAAACCAGGAGAAATTGATAGTGCTGGTTGTGTTACTGGTAAGCCTGTTACACAAGGTGGTGTAAGAGGAAGAAAAGAAGCTACAGGCTTGGGCGTATTTTTTGGAGTAAGAGAAGTTTGTAATATGCCTGATGTAATGAAGAAATTAAACTTATCAATTGGTATTAAAGGCAAAAAAATAATTGTACAAGGTTTAGGTAATGTAGGTTACCATAGTGCAAAATTTTTCAGAGAGCATGGTTCCATTGTTGTAGGTATTGCAGAACATAATGGTGCTATTTACAACGAGGCTGGATTAAATGAAGAAGAAGTTTTTCAACACAAATTAAAAAATGGCTCTGTATTAAATTTTCCTGGTGCAACAAACATTTATAAAAGTGCAGATGCTTTAGAAATGCCTTGTGATATTT
>JBMLQZ010000251.1:0-13078 GCA_049241285.1 Chitinophagaceae bacterium
CCAGAGCCTGTAATGGTATAAGAAAGTACAATTGTTCTTAATGCATCTTGTTTGGCATTATCTAAAATTCTAAGATTAATTGTTTTAGAAGCATCTCCAGCTATAAAATTGACAGAAGTAGCCGATAATTGATAATCAATATTATTAATAGCCGTTCCACCAACTGTAAAATTAACTGTTGCATTACCGGTAGCTACATTTTGCACATTAATTACTAAAGGTATATCCTTATACCTGCTTGTAGTTCCTGCATTACCTGTTTCGGTAACTTGTAACAACCCAGTGCAAAGAGCAAATGCTATTTTATTAGCACTTGCTGGCATTGAAAACCCAACATTTGATGTTGGCAATGATACCCTTCTTGGGCTATTTAAAAGCACTGTTTGCATTCTATCAACCTGATCGGCAGTAAACGTATTCAAAATAATATCATCACTATAATCCATATAGTTTTCAAACATTTCATCTTGAGTGCCACAACTGTTAGATTTTGGATGTGATGGTTTTCCAAAATTTGCATCAAAATGCAAAGGCGTATCTCCACAAAAATCATCTGAACAAGGTGCAGGGTCTTGATCTCCCCAAATATGGCGTAAACCAAAAAAATGCCCCATTTCATGAGTTAATGATTTACCCATACCGTACTCATTGGTAACACCACAATCATTTGAAGTAAAAATACTGCCAATGGTAGAATAGTCAATTACTACACCTGCATCAGTATTTGTTTCACTATTATCTAATCCATTCAAAGTAGAGCTACCTGGAAAACTTGCAAAACCTAAAATGCCTTCACCAGATAAATCAGTTACCCAAATATTAATGTATTTATTGGGATCCCAAATACTATTGGGCTTTATGGTGGTTTCTACATAGGTATATGTGTAGGGTGCATTAGTCCAACCTTTACTAGAAGTACTAATTCTATTAATACCTGGTTCTGTAAGATTATTACCATTAGGGTCTTTTGTAGCTAAAGCAAATTGAATTCCAGAATTTATTGCAACAGCATAAGGACTACCAGATAAATTAGCAAAGTCTTTATTCATTTGCAGTAGTTGTGCTTCAATAGCTGCTTTAGTAAGGTTTCTTCCACTACCTAACATTTCATTGTTATGTATTACATGAAAAACTACAGGAAGCGTATAATTAACAACAGCAAGTCTGCTTTGCTTTCTTCTTTTGATGAGTGGATTTAACCAATTTTCAAAAGCATCTGTTGATATTAAATTGGGATTATTCTTCTTTTTTTCATTCAACACCTCAACAGTATAACATTTTTTAATGGTAGCCTTATTAGATTTCTTTTGAGCATAGCCACTATTAAAAAACAATAAAAAAGAAAGAAGAGTAAAAATATTTTTTATCATATAGATAATTTAATAAAAATGAATATTGAAAATAATACAAATAACAGTAACGATTTAAATTAAAGATTGATTTCTGATAGTAAAATGTATTTTGAAGGTAATTGAAAGAAAAGAAAGTAAGAAATTGTATGATAAAACTGTGGCTTTGTCAAGAATCGAACTTGAATCTAGAGCTTCGGAAACTCCCATACTATCCATTGTACTACAAAGCCATTGTTACAAAATTAACAGAAACTATTATTGCTTTTGAATCAAAGCTAACAACATTTCTACATCTTCTTTTTTACACAATTCTGCTCCATGATTCATTGTTGCTGCAGTACCACAAGCAATTCCCATTTGTAAAACTTCTTTCCAAGATTTTTGCTGCGTAATTGCCAGCACCATTCCTGCCACCATGCTATCACCTGCACCTACCGTACTTCTTGCTTTTACAGTTGGCGATTGTATATGCATAGCTTCTTGTTTTGTAATCAACATAGCACCTTGAGCTCCCATAGATACTGCCATTGCTTCACAACCACCTCTTGCTAAAACAGCTCTTGCAGCATCTACAATTTCGTGACTTCGTAATTCTTCAACACCATATAAACTACTTAACTCTCCTAGGTTGGGTTTTAACAAATACACACCTTCGTTTACTGCAAATTCTAATGCTTTACCCGATGTATCGATAATTAATTTAGCCCCTTTTTGTTTTACAATTGCTGCTAGTTGTGCAAAGAAATCTACCGGCACACCAGGAGGCAAACTACCGCTTGCAACTACAAATTGATAATTGTTTAGATCTTGTAAAGTTTGTAAACATTTTTTCCATTCATGTTCTTGAACTGTTGGTCCTTCCATTCCAAAACGATATTGTAAACCGGTACTTTCATCTACAACAATCATATTTTCTCTGGTAGTATTTTCAATAGGAACTATTAATACATCATGAATTTCTTCTTGTAAAATTTTATCAAATTCTTTGCCTGTGTAACCGCCAGATAAATACATAGCCGTTGAAGCACTTCCTAATTTTTTTAAGGCTCTTGACACATTAATACCACCACCACCTGATTCTAAGATGGGTGGTGTGCATCGTAATTTTTTTTCAGGAACTAGACTTTTTACAGTTGTGGTTTTATCTAATGAAGGATTAAGTGTTATGGTAATAACCTGTTGCATTAAACCAGATTTAGTTTGTAATGATTAATTGTAAACTTAAATGTAAGTAATGAAATTAAATGCATCAACAAGCATATAAAATAAATTACTTACTATTTTTTTGTGATGATAGATAATTTTAAAGACTGAAAAAAGGCAATAAATGCTGCTGGTAAAAACACTTTTGTAGGCACACTATTTAATATAAAAAGTTCTTCCTTAAAATTGGTTTCGTTATCTAAAAATTTAAGTATGGTAGTGGCTTTTTGCTTTTGAAATAATGCAGTAAAAACTTGTCTACCCATTAATGCATTTTTACTTAAAACATGTAACAATGTGGCATCGTATAAAAAGAACCTCTTTTGCCAAAAACTAGTATTAATAATAGGTGAATAATTATGCACCAATGCTTGTGTAATTGCTTGTGTATGCTTTTGAATAAATTGAAACGTAAATCCGCTACTTGGTTTTGTATATCCACCAACTGTACCTAAATGAATAATTGATTGCTTATGGCTTGAAAATGGAAAATTAGTCATAGGAATTACCCCAAACTCTGTTTCAAGAATGGTGTAGTTTGTTAACTGCCAATACGTTTTTAAATATTGTGTAAGCAAGTTATCGTAAGCTTCATCAGGCAAAATTGCTTCATTAAAAAAAGTATATTCTACCAATGCTTTGGTGGAAGAAAATGGCAATACGTAAACAAAGGTGGTTCCATTTTCTTGACCCACTCTAAAGTCCATAAAATAGGCTTTGTTGGGATTGAATATTGGCTCTGGTGTTTCAATAATCCAACCTTTAAAATGCTGTACTAATTTGATAGCTGTAGTTTGATTGATCAACGCTTTTGTTGCAGGAAGCATAATGCTATTAAACACATAATCTGCCGTAAAACTTCCAATAGTAGTATTTACAGTTGCTTGCTGCTGTAGCATAACACAATCTACAACTGTTGCTTGCAACCATGTAATTTGTTTGTATTGCTGTAGCTTTTGTTTACAATAGTTATAAAAATCAATACCACGTATCATTTTGTATTGATACGGTTGAATTTGTAGAGGTATGGTTTCGGTATCTGAATGAAACAATAATTCGTTCCAACGGTGGTAAACAATTTCATCAAAAAAGCCTACAGATTGTTCCCAAAAACACCAAGTACGATCGTTTATTTGTTTGGCATCTTGCTCAATAATTAAAATGGTTTTATTAGCTAAAGCTGGCTCTTGTACCAAACGCATTGCTAAACTTAAACCTGCACAACCTGCACCTGCAATAATATATGAGTAGTGTGTTTGAATAAATTGTTACTGATTATTTGTTGCAAATTTGCTGCATAAAGATACTACCGTACAAGTGAGTGACACAACAGGTGTTGCATAGTATTACAACTGCTGGTTAACAAAACTTTTTTGTAAAGCTTCATCTTTCTTTACTTTATCCCAATATTTTTTTGCCACTATTAACATTCCAAAGCTTTCTCCATCATGCTTGTCTATGTGTTTATGATGCATTTTATGAGCCCAACGAATAGCTTTAATATATCTATTATTGCTTTTGGTAAACCATTTGAAACGCTGATGAATAATGACTTCATGTACTATAAAATAAGCTAACCCATACATTGCTATACCTGCACCAATGCTAACAGCAACATAATTTTGATGCATGCTACCTAACATAATACATAACCAACTAGGAATTGCAAATATGAGAAAGAATGCATCGTTTTTTTCAAAAAAACCTTTTCCTTTTTGGTGATGATCTTCATGTAAATACCATAAAAAGCCATGCATTACATACTTATGAGTAAGCCATGTAATTCCTTCCATTAAACAGAAAACAAATAGTGTTAGTAAAATATACATGAATAGCATTATAAAAAAATTTGAAGTGCTACAAAAAACAAGAACTGTATTATGAACAAATGTATTGCAAAATGGTTGTGCTTTTTAAATGGCATTGCTCTAAAAACTAGCAATAACAAGGCACTGATGATAAACCAACATACATAATTGTATAATGGAATAATTTGATTATGCCATTGCCAAAATTGTAAACGAATGGCTACAGGCTCTAAAACATAATCGAAAAATGTAGTTAATAAAGCAGCATCTATTACAAATGAAATTTGTTTAATCCAAGGCTTTATAATTACACCAGCTAGTAAATATTTTTCTTCAATCCAATCGTTTAAGAAAGTCATTATTACGCCACTGCAGTAAACAACCACAAACCAATTAATACCAATTAAATAAGGCACTCCATTAAACTTTGGTCCCATAACAGTTCCATATTTATATTGACCAAATAATTTACCAGTATTTACACCTATCATTTCTGTTGCCATACCAACCATAAATGCAATGAAAAAAAATAAAAAAAACCACGTATTTTTTTCAGGCTGAGTCCAAATAATTAAAGCCAACATAATTACTAAATTCAAAGCTGTATTTTGTACAAACCAATCGGCATAAGTTGTTCCTAACATACCAATAGCACCACTAACATGAAAAAGTAATGCAATAAAAACAGCTATTTGTAATTTATTAAAAGGCATGAAAGCATTGATTTTTATAAAAGAAAACGTTAGTGTTTATGTGTTTTTTTTTGAAGTTGATGAGCTACTATTTCACTCATAATTTTTGCACTTTGCAAACACAAAGGAATACCACCACCAGGATGTACGCTTCCTCCAACAAAAAATAGATGCAGTATTTTTTTAGAAAAATTTGGATGTCTTAAAAAAGCTGCCATTTTACTATTAGAGCTAGTGCCGTATAACGACCCCATATAGGAAGCTGTTTTACTTTCTATTGTAACAGGTGTAAGTATTTCTTCAACTTCAATACAAGCCTCAATATCTGTTGCTAAAAGTTTACTTAATTTTTGAATAATAGCAGAACGATATTGCTGTTGATATTGCTGCCAATTTTGACCACAATTAGCTGGTGCATTTACCATTACAAACCAATTTTCCTTCCCATTTGGTGCTTGCAAACCCGGCTCACATTTACTGGTAATATTTACATAGACAGTTGGATCGTTATATAATGTTTTTGAGTTGAAAAGTGCCTGAAACTCTGCCTCATAATTTTTTGTAAAGAAAATATTATGCAGTTGTAAATTAGGAAACGTAGTATTCATTCCCCAATAAAAAATGAATGCACTACTACTACGTTCTTGCTTTAATATTTTAGTAGCTTCTAATGGTTGGCGTAACAATTGTTTGTAAGTAAAATAAACATCCATATTGCTAACTATTACGTCGGCAAAATGGTTTTTATTTTGCACCACCACTCCTTTAGCTTGATGTTTGTTTTGAATAATACTTTCAACCGGTGTATTGAATTGAAAAGTAACTCCTTTTTTAATTGCTAGCAGATACAGTGCATTGGTAATAGCTATCATACCACCTTTAGGATAATAAGTGCCAATATTATGTTCTAAATGCGGAATTAAACTTAACATTCCAGGTGCTTTGTATGGATTACTGCCATTATAAGTGGCATATCTATTAAACAGCTGAACAGTATGTGACTTATTAAATGATGATTGATTTAGTTGATGCAAAGATTGAAATAGCAATGCTGGTTTAGTTGCTGCTATTGCTTGTTTGACATTGACCTTGAATAATGTTTTTAAAAGGTGTAATGAATGATTTAAAAAGATATTTCCAATATGTGTAAATACTTTTTCAGATGCTTGTAAATATGCTGTTACTTTTTTTGCATCTTCTCCTACTTTTTCTTGCAATTCTTGAGCAAAAGCATGCACATCTGAATAAGCATTTATAACTATACCATCTTCATAAAAATACTTACAGCTACTATTCATTTTGCTGTATTGAAAATAAGCATCAATTGGTTCGTTTGCCAAAGCAAATAACTCTTCTATTAATTGTGGTTGAGTAAACAAACTAGGGCCAGCATCGAAATGAAAACCATTTTTTTCGAAGTGTGATAATTTACCGCCAGGATAGCTATTTTTTTCAAAAACCGTTACCTGAAAACCCATAATCGCTAAGCGTATTGCACTAGCTAAACCTGCCACTCCTGCACCTATTACAATTGCTTTTAAAGGTTCACTTTGGTCATGCATAGTTTGGTGTTATTGAAGAATAAGGGCAGACTGTTGATGTAACCATGCTTTTACTTTAGGCAAAGCAATTAAAAACCAAGCAGTATATTGATGTGGATGACTTTGTATTTCAGCTTCTATAGTTTCAAGAGGTACATAAGCATATTGTGCAACTTCATCTGTATTAAAATGAATATCGCCATCATAAGTTCCTACAAATACATGGTCAAATTCATGTTCAGTAAGGCCATTATCAAACGCAGCTTTATATGTAAAACTAAATGCTTTAAATAATTCGGTTGAAAAACCCATTTCTTCTGATAACCTTCTATTTGCTGCTTCTATGGTTGCTTCATTTGGTCTTGGATGACTACAACAAGCATTGGTCCACAAACCGCCACTATGATATTTTTTTAATGCTCTTTGTTGTAAAAGCATTTCTCCATTTTGATTAAAAATAAATACACTAAATGCTCTGTGTAATAATGCTTTTTCGTGTGCTTCCACTTTTTCCATTGTGCCAATGGCTACATCAGATTCATTTACTAAAATCACTTGTTCCATACTGTGTAATTGGTATTGTACTATTGGCAAGAAAAATTATAAAATATTAAATTGACTACGTATACCTGCTTTTGCAACAATAAATAATTTGCTATAATCTGGTATTCGTATTCTTTGCTCCATAATTCTTTGTGGATGCAATTTTTTAATTTTTTTAAATAGCGACAAATAATATTTATATGCTACATACACACCAAATCTTGCTTCAATTGGTAATTGAAGTATGGCAGCATAAGCATCGTCAAAATCTTTTTGAATATCGGCTTCAATAGAAAGCTTGTCCGCTTCAGTAAAATTTCTAAAATCACAGCCAGGAAAATATACTCTATCTAACCCTTCATAATCTGCTTTTAAATCTCTTAGAAAATTTACTTTTTGAAAAGCAGCACCTAAACTTCTTGCACCAGGTTTTAATTGCTCATAAGCTTCTTTATTTCCATCACAAAAAACATATAAACACATTAAACCAACCACTTCTGCACTACCATAAATATATTCTTCATACCCTGCTCTATCGTATTTTCTTTTATCTAAATCCAATTCCATACTATATAAAAAAGCATCTATTAAAGCAAGGTCAATATTATATTTATTTACAGTAAGCTGAAAACTATGTAAAATTGGATTTAAACTTATTTTTTCATGAATTGCATTATACGTTGCTTGTTTAAATTCTTGTAATAATGCTTGTTTATTGTGATTATGAAAAGTATCAACAATTTCGTCTGCAAAACGAACAAAACCATAAATATTAAATATAGGTTGTCGCAAATTTTTATGCAAAAGTTTTATAGCCGAAGAAAAACTAGTACTGTATTTCTCCGTTGTATTTCTGCTACAATCTTCACTCACATCATGAAAGAGTTGCATATTTGTCATTGTACAATACTTTTATTGTTTTAAAATTGCTATGAATTCATTCACTTATTTATTGCTCCATTTTACAATTTCTTTTGCTACCACTTCTCCACTAATTAAACTAGGTGGCACTCCAGGACCTGGAACTGTTAGTTGACCAGCATAAAAAAGATTGTTTACCATTTTACTTTTACAAGAAGGCTTTAGAATGGCTGTTTGCAATAATGTATTTGCCAACCCATAAGCATTTCCTTTAAAAGCATTGTATTCACCCACAAAATCGCTTAAAGCAAAAGACTTTTTGTAGATAACATTTGGTTTAATAGATTGTTGTAATTTTTGCTCCATTCTTTCAACAATCATTTCAAAATAATGCTCTCTTAAAGCTTCATCATCACCTGTTAGCCCTGTAGCTACTGGAATTAATAAGAATAAGTTTTCACAACCTTCTGGTGCAACGGAATTATCTGTTACAGAAGTTACACTTGCATAAAAAAGTGGGTTAGTAGGCCATTTTTTGTGCGTATAAATTTCATTTCCATGAACTTCAAAAGAAGTGTCGAAAAATAACGAGTGATGTGGAATATTATCTAGCTTCTTGCTTAATCCAACGTAATATAACAAACAACTAGGAGCCATCACTCTTTCATCCCAATATTTTTTAGAATAAGATTGATATTTTTCTGGAAGCAATTGCGTTTCAACAAAATGATAATCGGCAGCTCCTACAATTACATCGGCTTGATAATGATGCAATTGTCCATTTTCATCCAATGCACTTACACTTTTTGCTGTTCCATTTACAACTTCAATAGCAGTAACATTTTTTTGGAATTGAAATTCAACGCCTTGTTCTAATGCTACTTGATGCATAGCTTTTACAATTTGAAACATACCTCCATCAGGATACCAAGTGCCTCCTTTAATATCGGCATAATTCATTAAGCTGTATAAAGCTGGAGTATCTTTTGCCAAAGCACCTAAAAAGAGAACAGGAAATTCTAAAAGCTGTCTCAGTTTATGATTTTTAAATAATTTTCCAACGTGAGATTGAATAGAATTGAATACATCTAACTTAAATATTCCTGCAATTAATTCCCAATCTATAAACTCAGTAACCGATCTTCCTGGTTTATGTACCAGTTTATGAATTCCTACTTCATATTTATAAGCCGCTTCTTGTATAAAAGTATCTAAATGCTTACCACTACCTGGTTCTATTTGTTCGAACAATGCTTTTAACGAGTTATAATCTGCTGGAATATCCATTGGAGCATCATCCCAATAAACTCGATAAGATGGATCTAATCTTGTTAGCTGATAATAATCGCTTACTTTTTTATTAAACTGTTTAAAATATCTTTCAAAAACATCTGGCATCCAATACCAACTTGGCCCCATATCAAAAGTAAAACCTGCTGCTTGTAATTGTCTAGCTCTACCCCCTGCTGTTGCATGTTTTTCAATTACGGTTACATCATATCCATATTTTGCTAAAAAACTTGCTACAGACATTCCTGCAAAACCTGCACCTATTACAACTGCTTTTTTACCCTGCATGTTTTGTAAATTATTGTTTTAAAAATGAAGCCACCTAAAAAAGGTGGCTTAAAAGATACAATTGTAAAATGATATGGTTTATTAATGACGATCGATTTGTGTTTTTAATAATTTTCTTGCAAAGTGAATTCTACTTTTTATTGTGCCTAATGGCTCTTTTAGCATATCAGCAATTTCATGGTATTTATATCCATCAAAATACAACAAGAAAGGGTTCTTAAATATTTCAGGTAAATTATGAATTGCCTCTTGTACTTCTTTCATATTAATAGTTGCAATGGCCTCATTGGCTACAGCACCTTGATTAACATTTAGTAAAAAATCGTTTGGTGTGCTATCGAAAATAGTGTTTTGTTTAGCTTTTCTACGATAGTTATTGATAAAAATATTACGCATAATAGTATATAACCATGCCTTAATATTTGTACCTGTGTTGTATTTTTCTCTATTGGCTAAAGCCCTAAATAAAGTTTCTTGAAATAAGTCTTTTGCTAACTCTTGATCACGTGTTAATGTAATAGCAAAGGGCTTTAAAAACTCTGTGTTGTTTAGCAACATTTTGTTGAATTCTGCTGTAGACATAAGAGACTTGTTTAAGATTTAGAGTTCGAAGTTAAACAATATTATTGTTACAACATCTATTTTTTGTTTAATTTTTTTAAAAAAAGATAAAACAAACTAAATCAACGAGTTATACAATTGGTTATTGAATTTTTGAAATAAATGATGGTATTTTTAAGAAAAAAATGATAAAAACACAGTTGTTTCTGAATTGCATTACAGAAAAAATAACATAAAAAAAGCGTTGCTTTTTTAGCAACGCTCCGTATAATTGAAAAGTAATTTTAAAGACTTGAAATGTACTCCATTACCTCACCCAAAGTTTTCTTAAAAGTAACATTTGCTGGTATTTTCTTTTTATAGCTAAGCGTTAAATGACCTGATACAACAATTTTAAAATTGGCTAGTTTTGCACCTGCATTCATTAAAAACTTATCGAAGTTAAAATTGTGTGCTACAGCTGTTAAATGACAATATAAAAAGGATGGTTTTTTAAGTTTCGCTAAATATTCCACATCTTTTAAAGGAATATTGGCACCCAAATACAAAACATTTACGCCTCTGCTTTTTAATAGATAAGACATAAATAATAAACCTAATTCATGGTGCTCACCTTCTGGCAAAAACAAAACAATTGTTTTGTCGCTATAAATATGGGTTTGAATATTTTCAATGCCCATGATTAATTTTTGCCGAATAATATTGGTAACCAAATGTTCTTGAGCAGGATTTACATGGTTTGTTTGCCATAAAATACCAATACGCTCTAAAAAAGGAAAAATGATGTTGGTAATTGTTTTTTCAATTCCTTTTATTGCAATGTAATTGTCAATAGCTTCTTCAAATTCTTCCATTTTTACATCAACCATGTAATGAATAAGCTCATTTAAAAGCCTTTCTTGCTGAGCTTCTACTTGTGTAAGAGATAAAATTTTGTCTCTCATTTCAACATCACTCATTCTATCAATATGCGATATTTTAAACCCATATTTATTTAGTAGAGCAATATTTAAAATTACTTTTAACTCATCGTTGGTATAATAGCGAATATTGGTTTCGGTTCTTTGGGGCTTAATAAAAGTGTATCGTTGCTCCCAAATACGAATTGTATGGGCTTTTATACCGGAAAGAAGTTCTAAATCTTTTATGGTAAATGCGTTCATATTTTAATGAACAACGTTCCACAAAAAAAGTTTAAACAACGAAAATAAAAAAGCCAGCAAACTCAATAGTTATGCTGGCTGCAACAAATTGTTTAATAATATGCTATTAATACTACTTTTTTATTCTACGCAAATATTCTCCATATCCACTTTTTGCATATCTATCAGCTAAAACCAATAATTGAGCAGGTTGAATAAAACCCATTCTGTACGCCACTTCTTCTATACAACCAATTTTTTGTCCTTGACGTTTCTCAATAACACGTACAAATTCACAAGAATCGGCAAGAGAGTCAAAAGTTCCAGTATCTAACCAAGCGGTTCCTCTATTCATTACACCAACTTTTAAACTACCTTTTTCTAAATATACTTTATTTACATCGGTAATTTCATATTCACCTCTTGGTGATAAAGGAATATTTTTAGCAATTTCTACTACAGAATTATCGTAAAAATATAAGCCTGGTACAGCATAGTTTGATTTTGGCTGAATTGGCTTTTCTTCAATGGACAAAGCATTAAATTGTTCATCAAATTCTACAACTCCATAACGCTCTGGGTCATTTACTTCATAAGCAAAAATGGCTGCTCCATCTAAATTATTGAATGACTGAACTAGCTTACTAAAACCTGCTCCATAAAAAATATTATCGCCTAAAACCAATGCTACTTTATCGTTTCCAATAAAATCTGCTCCAATAACAAACGCTTGAGCTAAACCGTTTGGAACTGCTTGAACTGCATATTCAAAACGACAACCTAAATCTTCTCCTGTACCTAATAGTTTTTTAAATTGAGAAGAATCTTCTGGTGTTGTGATAATCAATATTTCATTAATTCCTGCTAACATTAATACTGAAAGCGGATAATAAATCATTGGCTTATCGTAAATGGGCATTAATTGTTTGCTAATACCTTTTGTAATAGGATACAATCTTGTACCACTTCCACCAGCTAAAATAATTCCTTTCATGATGTTTATTTGGATGAATGTTTTAGTATAGGATTAAAAATAGATTCGATCTTTTGACTCAACTAATGTTGGTAATGCAGCATCTTTTTCTGATAATAATACTTCGCTTGAATTTATTCGCCAATCAATATTAATGGTAGAATCGTTATAAATTAACCCACCTTCACTTGCTTTATTGTAAAAATTATCGCATTTATAAAAAAAGGTTGCAACATCGCTTAATACTACAAAACCATGTGCAAATCCACGAGGAACAAATAATTGAACATGATTATCTGCAGTAAGTTCTACTGCTACATATTCGCCAAAAGTGGGAGATTCTTTTCTAATATCTACGGCTACATCTAACACTTTTCCTTCTAATACTCTTACCAATTTTGCTTGTGCATGTTCACCTTGTTGAAAATGCAAACCACGTAAAACACCTCTAGTAGATTTTGATTGGTTATCTTGAACAAAATGGGTGGAAATACCTGTTAATGCATGAAATTTTTGTTGATTAAAACTCTCAAAAAAATATCCCCTATCATCTGCAAATATGGTATCGTGTATAATAAAACAATCTTTTAACTTAGTTGCTTCTACTTTCATATATAAAAAATAATTGTACTTGAGTAGTTTGATTCAAAATATTATCTATCTGCATACATAGATTGATAATATTTTGCATAATTACCACTGGTTACATTTTGAAGCCATTCAGTATTTTCTAAATACCAATCTATAGTTTGGCTTAATCCCTCCTCAAAAGTAACAGATGGTTTCCAACCTAATTCGGTATTCAATTTTGTTGCATCAATAGC
>JBMLQZ010000252.1:0-3920 GCA_049241285.1 Chitinophagaceae bacterium
GATAAAAATAAAGTGCTAAAACAATTACCACAATTACATGAAGAAGCTTTTAAAAATGTTGATTGTTTACAATGTGCTGCTTGTTGCAAAAACTATTCGCCACGATTTAAAACCCCAGATATTAAACGAATTAGCAAGCATTTAAAAATGAAAGAAAGTGTGTTTATAGAAACATACTTAACATTAGATAATGAAGGAGATTATGTTGTAAAATCTAGCCCCTGCCCTTTTTTAGGAGCAGATAATTTTTGTTCAATTTACGAGCAAAGACCAAGTGATTGTAGCAGATTTCCTTATACAGATGAAGATGTTTTACTAAAACGTGTAAACATTACTTTAAAAAATGCCAGCTTTTGTCCTGCCGTATATTTAGTGATGGAAGCACTTATTAAACAGAAATAATTAGTAGACTGAAATTAGCATTATGAAAAAATTTGGTGTAATTGTAGCCGGTGGTTCTGGTACAAGAATGGGCAGTGAAATACCTAAACAATTTTTACAGTTAAAAGGTAAATCAATCATCTATCATTCTATCAATGCATTCTTTAATGCTTTTGAAAACATACATATCATAATTGTTTTACCTAAAGCACACATTGAGACTGGAAGAAAATTACAAGCACAGTTTCCTAATAAAACATTGAGCATTGTTGAAGGTGGATTAACCAGATTTGATTCTGTAAAAAATGGATTACAATTGGTAGAAAAAGATAGTATTGTATTTGTTCATGATGCTGTAAGATGCTTAGTAAGTATTGAAGTTATAAAAAGATGTTACAAACAAGCTTTTTTAAAAGGTTCTGCCATTCCTGCTGTTGCAGCTACAGATAGCATTAGAATAATGACTAGTGATGAAACTTCAGAAGTTGCAGATAGAAATAAAGTACGAATTGTACAAACTCCACAAACATTTGTAAGCAATTTATTATTACCTGTATTTGAACAACCTTACAACGAATCTTTTACCGATGAAGCAAGTGTTGTTGAGTATGCAGGTAAAGCGGTTTATTTGGTAGAAGGGTGTTATAGCAACATTAAAATTACAAGACCCATTGACTTGATACTTGCAGAAAAAATTATGGAAGAAAGAGATGCAGTTACTGAAAAAAGTAACTAAGAAAATTCGTTTGGTTCACTTCAAAATAGGTTTCTTTTTCTGGAGCGAATTGTTGATAGAAATAAGCTACATTTTCAATGTCAGACCCCTCAAAATCAAATACAGCATTGGGTTTGCAACAATATAGTTGAATAAATGCATCAATAAAAAAATAGGTAGCTCTGCATTGTCTTCCAACAGTTGTAGGTGCACCAAGCCAATAATAAAACCGATTTTTATCTTCTAAAATTATGGCACCAAATAAAAGTTCTGCCGTTGTTTCATGTAACACATGCCAAACACTTGCTTTTTGTAATGCTATTGCATTTTTCACGAATGCTTTTGCTAATGAATAATCATTAGAAGATACATGCAACTTGTGTAATGATCCATATGCTTGTTCATATAAAGTGAATACCACTTCATAATCATTACTATTCACTAATGTACACTTACGATTTATTGCTTTTCGAATATTCTTCTTACAACTATCTGTAAATTGTGCTGATAGCTCATCATAAGTTTTATTTAAACGAATAAAATAGTTGCAACGATTTTTAGGTTTCCATTTTTCAAATAAGAAATTATCTATATCAAAATGCATGAACAAAAATTGTTGTTGCAACAATTTGAAAATTGCTTCTTTATTAATGGTAAAATTTATTTGTTGCATTAAACTCAACTTAGCAATAAAAGGCACTTGATACATATATTTCAAACCCCATTTTTTTCTAAATGGTAATGGAAAAACTGCATCATAATTTCCAATAACTACACCACACCAATTATCACACAAGTTGTTTAAACACCAGCTATACATAAATATATTTTCATGTGATGCTTGTGCAACACATTCATCCCATTTCGAAAAAATAATTTGAGAAGAAGGTAGTATAGCAATGCTTGTTTCTTGCATTTATAATGGAATATCTCTGTTAATTTTTGTTAGTCGCAATTGCTTTAAATGAATTGAAAATGATACGGTTTTCCAGAAACTATTTTCACCTAAAACAGATTTGTTATAATCTCTAAATACTTTACTACTTAATAATGGAAAGTAAATGTGTAAGATTTCTTTAAATAGCGAAAGTTCTAAACCAGCGTCGTATAAAAATTTTCCAGTTGCAGGGTTTTCTTGCCAAGCTTCTGCATAAGTTCCTATATCAAAAAAGTATTTTAAAGGCAACTTAAATGGCAGAATACTTAATGGATTTAACTTATCAGGAATATCTCCACTAATATTTAAAGCCATTAGCCAATTATCTGTTTTTCCTATTTTATTACTGTATAAATCAGTTCTTACTTTAAAATATCCATCACGTTGCATAATTTGTTTACTGGCTAATCCTTCAAAAGCATTTCTACCAAAAAAATAATCGCTATAGGTATAATCTTCATTTCCATTTGCCCCCGTTAAATTCAAATGATACCTATTCGTTTCAAATTGAGTGATAAATGTTTTACTAGTTGTATAAATAAATTTACCAGCAAAAAAACGTGCATCAATTCCACCTTTTCCAGATGCATAATTGAAAAAGTAATTACCGGTAAAACCTGCTCTAATAAAATTTTTACCTTGATCAATTGTTACGTTAAAATGGTATGGATACAAAACTCTATCGTTACTCCAATCTATAGATGCTTGAAGAATATTGGAATTGAAACTAATTTTTCCAACTTCTGTAGTTGTATCTGTTGGAGTTGTAATTGTTGTAAACCTTAGTTGCTCTTCTTTCAAGAAAAAATTTCTTAATTGAAATCTTATTTTCTCACTACTTCCGGCTGTTTTATTGTAAATGGTATAACGAATAGATGGCACCCATTTTTGTACTCCTAAAAACAATGTAGCTCCTGAAGATGGGGTAAAAGAATTTATACTAAATGACGAGAAACTATTACTAATTTGAAGCCAATAATTACGGCGATATTTATTGTAAGAAATGTTAGAAAATATATTCAGTTGCTTACTACCAGTAGCATAAACAGGTGCTATTAAAAATTGAAATGATTTTAGGGGCAATTGATAATTATGTATTAATCCTCCAAGCATCAATTTATCAAACATATTATAGGCAGCCAATGGTGCAAAACTGATATAGTGTATAGAATCATTATTTTTCAAGTTAAAAAGAAAGGTAGGACGAACTTTTTGTGGCTTATTTACCATTAAATATTTACTAGAACTATCACTCAAAATTGCAAATAAACTATCTAAATTTTTGGCTGAATGCGTTTGTAAAACTTGTTTGAACTGTAATGGTTTTGGATGTTTAAATTGCCATTCTTGATAATAATTTTTTATAGCTTTTTGAAAACTAGATGCACCCATAAATGTTTGCACTTGATTTAACCAATTAGACGCTTGTGTATAAACTGAGAATCTATAATTTAACTTAGAAAACGCACTACTTTCTGTTTGAATTGCTTGACTTTTTTGAATGACAGCTATGGTTTTTAAAATTCGTTGATTGAAATCTTCAGGAATCTTCTTTGCCCAAAAATTTTTTGAACTATTACTGTTTGTTGGCTTGTTGTAATACTTTTTTTCGTACATCTTTTCAAAAAAAGTATTCAATCCTTCATCAAGCCATGCATAAGTTCTTTCATTGTTTGCTAAAGCACCATACAACCAATTATGACCAATTTCATGTGCAATAGTCAAATCAAAATCTTTACCCTGTTGCAAGGTATTAATGAATGCTAGAGTTGGATACTCCATGCCTCCTGATGTGGTATTATTTGGACCAGCTACTAATGACACTGTTTCATAAGGATATATACCAATTTGATTTTCATAAAAGGTTAATGCTCTTTTTGCATAAAC
>JBMLQZ010000253.1:0-4561 GCA_049241285.1 Chitinophagaceae bacterium
TCTCTTCCCCAATTTGTTGGAAAACTGTTGAATAATTCATCAAATACATTGTTGATGATTCTTGGACTGTGTTTTACGATTGTCATAATAAAAGTTTTTATTTTTTATAAATATTGTTTTCTGAAAATGAATTTTCAAATCCTGTTCCATTAACATAAAATCAACTTTTATGCGACAATTAGTCTTGTTTATTTTAATTATGAAGACATAATGGCATTTTCGATACTCGAAAAAAGGCAGATTGACTGTGTTTTAGCTATTTGAGAGTAGATATTTGCTGTATTTTTGCATTCACATTTATAAATTTCAATTATGTATCCAGCAGAAATAGTATTGCCAATGAAGGCAGAATTAACAGAAAGTGGTTTTGAAGACATGCAAACTTCATCGCAGGTAACAGAAACTATTCAACAAAAAGGAACTACATTAGTAGTAATAAACTCGGTTTGTGGTTGTGCAGCAGGAACTTGTAGACCAGGTGTTTTAATGGCAGTTCATAATGCAACAAAAAAACCAGATCACTTAGCTACTAGCTTTGCAGGATTTGATAAAGAGGCTGTAAATAAAGTTCGTGAATATTTATTGCCTTACCCTCCATCTTCTCCAGCTATTGCTTTATTTAAAGACGGAGCTTTAGTAAGTATGGTAGAACGTCATCAAATTGAAGGAAGATCGGCACAAATGATTGCTCATCATTTAATTGCTGAGTTCGATAAACATTGTAATTAGTTTTGGGTGTGTTAGTTAGTATAAAGCCTCAACAGTTGTTGGGGCTTTTTTTATTTTCTTAGATGGTAATTCTCTTAATTTTTTTGTAACTTATAGTGTATTTGGTACTTTTTTATGGTTAAGGCATATTAAACTATTACTTTTGCCGCCGAAAATAAAACATATATGAGTAATAGAACTTTCACAATGATTAAGCCAGATGCAACAAGTAAAGGTTATACTGGTGCTATTTTAGATCAAATTATTAAGGCTGGATTTTCAATAAAAGCAATGAAATGGACAAAGCTTACACAAGAGCAAGCTGGTTTGTTTTATGATATACACAGAGAGCGTCCTTTCTTTGGAGAGTTAGTAGATTTTATGAGCAGTGGTCCAATTGTGGCTGCTATATTGGAAAAAGAAAATGCAGTTGCAGATTTTAGAACCTTAATTGGTGCTACCAATCCTGCAAATGCTGCAGAAGGAACTATTCGTAAAAATTTTGCAGCATCAGTTGGTGAAAATGCAGTACATGGAAGTGATAGTGATGAGAATGCAGTTATTGAATCAGACTTTTTCTTTTCTAAGTTAGAGCGTTTTTAAACCGTTCATCAAAAAAAGTCATGCTAACCAAAAACTTAACAATGTTGGCACGATAATTTCTTAAAAATATTATGTTTTTTAAGGGTTTAGGGTTGAAAAAGGGACTGTGGTTCTCCACGGTCCCTAATTTTTTAAGCTATTTGTAAGGTAATTGATTTTAAAGCGGAAATTGAACCAATAATTCGAATCCTTTATTTGGTGAAGAAATGAAATCTACGGTTCCGTTATGTAAACTTGTACGGCTAGTAATGTTTTGTAAGCCTACTCCCTTACTTTTTTGACTAACATCAAAGCCTTTACCATTATCATTTACAGAAAGACTAAATATTTGATTGTTAATAGCAAGATTTACAATAATTTCAGAAGCATTTGCGTGTTTAATAATGTTATTTAATTGCTCTTGTATTATTCTGTATACAGCTAGCTTTTGCTCTTTAGATAATGCTTCTTCAATTGTAGCATCAATATACTTAACAATATGGATTTGTTTGGTTAATTGAACAGTATCTAACAATTCTTCTAGTGAACTAATTAATTCATTATTACCAACTGAAGGAGGAATTAATGTTTTAGACAATTTTCTTATTTCTGCAATTGCATCAGAAACTAAATGTTTGCTTTTCTTTAATAAGTCAACTTTAACCTCATTAGATACTAAGGCATAGTCTAAAAATAATAGAGATGCCACTAAAATTTGGTTAATGTTATCATGAAGTTCTCTTCCAATTTCTATCCGTTCGTTCTCTTGTGCTTGAAGAGCGGCTTCTGTTATTTGGTGTTGTCTTTTTATTTGCTCATCTGCTAATTGTTCATGTAAACGTACTTCTTCAGTTACATTATGTACCTGAACTTGATGTACTTTTTTACCTGCATATTCTACTTTGTAAATAGTAATTTTTACAAGAATAATATCCCCATTTTTCTTAACATGCCTCCATGTTTTTTTTCTGAACTCACTGTTAATTGGAGTTGTATCATCTTTAATATGATTGTTTACTGAATAGGTAATGTCGTTAATGGTTAATTGCAAAAATTCATCTCTTGTGTAGCCATATTCTTGTAAGGTAGCATTATTACATTCTACCATTTTAAGTGTGTCTATATCGTATATAAACATTGGGAAAGGATTGTCATAAAATATTTGACGATACTTTTCCTCTGATAAAATAATTTGTAATTCTGCTTTTTTACGCTCTAAACTGTAACGAATAGTTTTTTCAATAATCTTTTCATTAAACTCTCCTTTTACCAAATAATCTTGAGCACCTAGGCCTAATGCTTGAATGGAAGTTGCTACATCTGATAAGCCAGAAACAATTAAAATAGGTGTATCTGCATACTCATCTTGAATTTGAATAAACGATTCTAAGCCAACGCTATCGGGTAAAAACAAATCTAGAAAAATTACATTTGGTTTAAATTCATCAAGTATTGTAAATGCTTCTTCTAGGGTACTTGCATGTTGTACTTCTTTTATCATTAAACTAGTAGACCGTATTGCATCATCTAGTAATACAAAGTCTCCTAAATTATCTTCAATAATAAGTACGTTCATAATTTTGTTTGCTGAAGTGATGAATGTTGATAGGAGTGCTTATATAATTTTGACAATAAAATACCTAAATGCAAAAAAAGTATTTTATTATCTGTTTAGTATCATTTTTATAAAGGTGTTATCAATTAGTAGTTACTTGCTCGGCTTTCTTCACAATATCTTTCAATATTACATCTAATTCATTTGCCGAATTTGCAATATAATTAAGAAGTTCTTCTTGACTCATTTCCATCGTTCTATGATTTTGCAAAATGTCTATCAATCCCATCATTCTAGCAATTGGTGCTCTTACAATATGCGATTGTGTCCATGCAATTTCACGTAACTTTTCATTTTGTAATTCAATTGCTTGAATATATTTCATTCTTTCTGTAATATCTTTTTCAATAGCAATAAAATTTGTAAGTGTGCCATTATTATCTGTTACAGGAGAAATAGAAATGGCTACCCCATAAGACTCGCCATTTTTTTTTCGATTCATTATTTGTGTTTCACAAGATGAGCCTTGTTGCATTGCTGCATTAATAATTTCTATTGCCGCTTCGTTACCCTCAATTTTTTGTAGAAAAAAAGGTTGTAAGCCAATCACTTCTTCTGAAGTATAACCAGACATTTGTGTGAAAGCTTTATTTACATAAACTATTTTGGGCCCAAGATTGTCTTGTAAATCAGCATCTGTTATGGTAACAGAGTCATTTGCATTGGTAATTACAGAGCTTAATAATTTTAATTGTTGTTGTTCGTTTTTTAATTTAGAAATGTCTTGCATTGCCCCAATAATTCTAGTTATTTGGCCATTTTCGTAAATAATAAAAAAACGATCTAAAATGTGGGCATAACTACCGTCAGAGCGTTGAAATCTGTATTCTAATGAATTTTGAGCATTTGTTGGTGAACTTAAAATTTCATTGAACTCTTTGATGATTGCTTCTTTTTCTGCAGGATGCAATTTAGATTCCCAGAAAAATCTGGGCGTAAAGCCATCAACTATATTGTAGCCAAATAAATTTTTATAACCTTGACCAACAATAAAGGTTTGTTGGGTTGCAAAGTCATAATCCCAAATGGCATCACTAGTTGCTTTTGCTACGTTGTTGTATCTATTTACACTCTCTCTTAGTTTAAGGGCAATTTTTCTTCTCTCAATACTGTAAGTAATACTCTTAATTAATTGAGACGCATTTAGTTCATCTTTTAACAAAAAGTCCGAAACCCCAAGTGAGAGCGTTTTTATACCAAATTCCTTATCTGCATAACCTGTAAGTACCAATATTGGTGTATTGCCTACTAATTTTACTGTGTTAGAGACAAGTTCATGTCCATTTCCATCAGGTAACGATAAGTCGAGTAGAATGGCATCAATAGTAGGAGGGTTTTTAAAAAAGTCGACTAACTCTGCAAAGCTAGAAACATGATGAATGGTAGCTTCAACAAATTCCTCTTCAATATTTTCTCTAATGAGTATAAAATCTCCAAGATTATCTTCTACAATTAATACGTTTAAGGCTTCAATAGGTTAAGACATTAGGGGGTTATTTTAACTGATGGGGTAGTTTAGCTATTGATGTCCAAAATGATTCAATGGATTTAATTACATGTTCAAAATCATTGTATTCAATTGGCTTTACAATATAGCAATTTGAATGTTTTTGATAAGCTTTTTCGTAAGCTTCCGTTCGATCATCGTAACGATCT
>JBMLQZ010000254.1:0-3147 GCA_049241285.1 Chitinophagaceae bacterium
GGTAAAAACCGCAACCAAAGTATCAATTCATCCTCCTCATGAAAAGGCATTTACGTTAGGTTATTATAGTTTGGGGCGATCAAAAACAGGTACAACAAGCAATTGATGCTGCTTTAAAAGCCAAGCAAGATTGGGAAAATATGAGTTGGGAATCAAGAGCTCATATCTTTTTAAAAGCAGCAGACTTGTTAGCTACCAAATATCGCTTTCAAATGAATGCAGCTACTATGCTTGGACAAGGCAAAAATGCGTATCAAGCAGAAATAGATAGTGCCTGTGAATTGATAGATTTTTTACGATATAACGTTCATTTTTTAAGTGAAATTTATCAGCAACAACCTGTTTCTTCTCCAGGAATGCACAACCGTATGGAATGGCGTGCCTTAGAAGGATTTGTATTAGCAGTTACGCCGTTTAATTTTACAGCTATTGGTGCTAATTTACCAGCAAGTGCAGCTATGTGTGGTAATGTTGTTGTTTGGAAGCCAGCAAATACACAAATTTATTCTGCTCAGTTGTTTATGCGTATTTTAAAAGAAGCAGGTTTGCCAGATGGTGTTATCAATATGATTTATGTTGATGGTCCTGTTTTAGGAAAAGTTTGTTTTTCGCATCCAGATTTTGCTGGTGTTCATTTTACAGGAAGCACACAAGTTTTCAATAATATGTGGAAGGTGATTGGTGAAAATGTAGGTAAATACAAAAGCTATCCAAGAATTGTGGGTGAAACAGGTGGTAAAGATTTTGTAATGGTACATAAAAGTGCCGATGTAGATGTAGTTGTTGCTGCCTTAATTCGTGGAGCTTTTGAATATCAAGGTCAAAAATGTAGTGCTGCTTCAAGAGCTTATATTCCTAGTAATATTGCCGATGCTGTTAAAGCAAAATTGGTTCAAGCACTATCAACCATAAAAGTGGGTACGGTAGAAGATTTTAGCAATTTTGTAAATGCAGTGATAGATGAAAATGCGTTTAATAAAATAACTAAGTTTATAGATGCAGCTAAGAAAGATAAAAAAGTTACCATTCTTTCTGGAGGCAATTACGATAAAAAAATTGGATACTTTATAGAACCAACTGTTATTGAAACCAAAGATCCTAAGTACGTAACCATGTGTGAAGAAATTTTTGGTCCCGTACTTACTTTATATGTTTACAATGCCGATGCTTTTGAGCAAACCTTAGCCCTTGTTGATGGTACTTCAAAATATGCTTTAACAGGTGCCATCATTGCTCAAGATAGATATGCAATTGAGTTGGCAACAAAAAAACTACGCCAATCTGCTGGTAATTTTTATATTAACGATAAACCAACAGGAGCCGTTGTTGGTCAGCAACCTTTTGGTGGAGCAAGGGCAAGTGGCACTAACGATAAAGCTGGTAGCATGTTAAATTTATATCGTTGGTTAAGTGCAAGAACTATTAAAGAAACGTTTACACCACCAACCAACTATCACTATCCATTTTTAGCAGAATAATTCATAAAAAACTCCCGATATCCTCACAGTATCGGGAGTTTTTTTATGTAGTCAGCTGTAGTACTTTTTTCAACTGCAGTGGCGTCGCACACTTGTACAAAATATCTTTATGAAGCAAATGCAATCAAGTCAAAACCTGCTACTTATGTATAAACTGAGCCCTTTCTAATCGATCATTAATAGCTGCACCAATACCTTCTTCTGGAAATTTTTCTGCAACAATTACATCGTAATCTTTTGCATCTATTTTATGTAACGTAGCAAATAAATTACTAGCAGCCATTGCTAACGACTTTGAAGTTGATAATGCATAATTATCAACACCACTATAGGTTTCATAAAAACTAATAACTGCAATTTTTTTTCCAATATGTTGGTGTATTAATGTGGCTACATCACCCATTAATAAAGGGGTACTTGGTGCATAATGACTTTTTAATTGACCAGATGTAGCAATAGGTGCATGTTTTTGCTGTAACACAACAGGTAAAGTTGCCACCGCTTCAATGGCTTCTTTACCAATTCCTCCTAAACGATGAATAATGATTTGTTCTGTTGTTACTTCTACAATTGTAGATTCTACGCCTACACTGCAAGCTCCACCATCTAATACATATGGAATTTCACCTTTTAAATGTTCATATACATGACTTGCAGTAACAGGACTAATATATCCAAAAGGATTGGCACTTGGTGCAGCCAAAGGAAATGGCAATTGAGTTAATAAACTTTGTGTTATTTCATGAGCAGGAATTCTAATGGCAACTTTATAGCTACCTGCTGTTAATAAATCTGGTACAATATCTTTTTTGGTCAATAAAATCGTAAAAGGTCCTGGCATAAAATGCTGCATTAACTGTAAGGCCGCTTCATTTACAAAAGCAAATTCCGTAATCGCATCAATATGGTAGGTATGTAAAATTAATGGATTAAAAAAAGGTCTTTTTTTAGCTGTATAAATTTTAGTAATGGCATTTGGTGATAAAGCATTTCCAGCCAAACCATATACTGTTTCTGTAGGAATAGCCACTATCTCATCGTTACAGAGTAATGTTACTGCTTTTTGTATATCTGTATTAACTTCTGTGTTAAATGTATGTTCTTTATTTTGTTGCATTCAGCCGCTGCTTAATTTGTGTGCAAACCTAATTATTAGCCATTAATTTATTCAAATTCTTATCATAATCGTTTCTGTATCATCATTCATTCATCTTTATAAAACAAAAAACTCCCCATTGAAAAGGAGAGTTTTAAAAGAAATTTTCATACTACATTATTTTATTACTTCTTCCACCACTTTACCAATACTACCACTAGGCATTTGAATTTTTAACAGTGCTGTAATGGTTGGTGCAATATCATTCATATAGGTTTCTCTATTTGTTTTACCATGTTTAATACCCCATCCATAAAAAATCATAGGTATATGAGCATCGTAAGGAGCCCATAAACCATGCGTTGTGCCTTTTTGATTACCGTCAATAAAGCCATCAATATATCCTGGTTTTAGTACTATTTGAATTTCTCCATTTCTAGAAGGAAAAAATCCATTTGCCATCATTTCTTTCAATTTATTAGGTAATGGGGTTTCCATCATTTCACTTATTTCAAAAACTTGAGCAATGGCTTCTTGCTTTTCAAGGTGCTGTATACAAACTTTTATGATTGC